>DATDED010000243.1:0-61133 GCA_036523455.1 Gemmatimonadales bacterium | reverse complement strand
TTGCGCCACAGCACGTCGGCCGGCGGCTCACGGCCGCCGAGCCGGGCGGTAGGCGGGCCCAGGCAGATCAACTCGAGCGGAGGAAGATCGGGTCCTGCCATTGGCGCGTGCGTCAGGAAGACAATACGGGTGCGACGCTGCTTCGGCTAGCGCAACGTGTATCTTAGGACCGCGTCGGACCCCGAGGAGCGGCTCCCACGCGACCCACCCTTCCGGAGTCCTGGATCATGCGAACCCCTCTCACGCTTGCGCTGCTCGCCACCGTCCTCCCCACCCCGGCGGGAGCCCCGGCCGTCGAGCCGCCCACCGCACCGCACGGCTACTATCGCTGGCCTACGATCCGCGGCGAGACGATCGTGTTCACGGCGGAAGGGGATCTCTGGACGGTTTCGATTCAGGGCGGCGAGGCGCGCCGGCTCACCACCCATGCCGCCGAAGAGTCACATGCGGCCATCTCCCCCGACGGCACGACGCTCGCGTTCTCCGCCGGCTACGAGGGGCCCACCGAGGTGTACACCATGCCACTCGGAGGGGGACTGCCGCGGCGGCGCACGTGGGAAGGTGCCCCCGCGACCGTCGTTGGATGGACGTCCGAGGGCCGCATCCTCTACGCCACCGCTGGGTCCTCCACGCTGCCGGCCACTCAGCTCGCCATGCTCGACCCGCGTTCCGGTCGGCGCGAGCTCGTGCCGCTGGCCGAGGCGAGCGACGGGAGCTACGACGCCTCCGGCCGCGTGTTGTACTTCACCCGGTACGCCTTCCAGGGCAGCCACACCAAGCGCTACCAGGGCGGTACGGCCCAGAACATCTGGCGCTACACTGCCGGATCGGCGGAGGCCGTCCCGCTGACGGCCGACTACGCCGGCACGAGCAAGGCCCCGATGTGGTGGAGCGGGCGGATCTACTTCGCCTCCGACCGCGACGGCACGATGAACCTGTGGTCGATGGATCCCGAGGGTCACGACCTGCGCCAGCTGACCCGCCACCGCGCCTGGGACGTGCGGTCGCCCGCGCTGGGCGACGGACGGATCGTGTACCAGCTCGGCGCCGACCTCCACCTGTTCGACATCGCCCGCGGCAGCGATACGACGCTCGACATCCGCCTCGGCTCCGACTTCGACCAGGAGCGGGTGCGCTGGGTGTCCAATCCGCTGACGTACCTCACCACCGCGCACCTCGCCCCCGACGGTGGGCGCGTCGTACTCACCGCGCGGGGCCAGGTGTTCGTCGCGCCCGTCGGGCGGGCCGGGGGCCGATTTGTCGAGGTGACGCGCGCCCCGGGAGTGCGGTATCGCCAGGCGCGATTCGCGCCGGATGGGAAGACGGTGCTCGCCCTGTCCGATCAGACGGGGGAGACCGAGTGGTGGCGCCTCCCCGCCAACGGCGTGGGCGCGCCGGAGCAGCTCACGGGCGACGCGCGGGTGCTACGCTGGGACGGCGTCCCTTCGCCCGACGGCAAATGGCTCGCCTTCTTCGACAAGAACCAGACCCTGTGGCTGTACGGCTTCGACCGCCGGCAGGCGACCATCATCGACTCGACCCCCGACGGAGATTTCGGGGACCTCGTGTGGTCGCCCGACTCGAAGTGGCTCGCCTACGTCCGTCCCGCCGCGACCTTCGGCCGGATCTGGCTCTACGGCGTCGCCCTGGGCCAGCGCACCGCGCTGACCAGCGATCGCTCCGACAGCTACAGCCCGGCGTTCACGCCGGACGGCAAGTGGCTCTATTTCCTGTCGGACCGCACGTTCCAGTCGCTCGTCGGGGCCCCGTGGGGCCCGCGGGCGCCGGAGCCCTTCTTCGACCGCCAGACGAAGCTCTACGCGCTGGCGCTCGTGCCGGGACTGCGTTCGCCCTTCCTACCGGCGACCGAGGTGGCGCCGCCCACCCCCACCGACACGGGCACTAAGGCGCGCCCTGCCGCGACGCCGCCCGTCGCCGTAGACCTGGCCGACATACAACAGCGCCTCACGGAGCTGCCGCTCCCGGCCGCCAATTACGAGGCGCTGTCCGTGAACGGGAGCCGGCTGTTCTGGCTGAGCCGCCAGACAAACCTGGAGCACACGGCCGCGCTCCAGTCGCTCGAAATCGGGAACAGCGACGTCACGCCCAAGACGCTGGTGGACGACGTCCGCAGCTACGAGCTGGCCGCGGACGGCAAAAAGCTCCTGTTGCGCAAGGGCGAGGCGCTGTACGTGATCGACGCGGCGAGCGGCGCCGGCGCGAGTCTGGACAAGGCCCAGGTGAACCTCGCCGAATGGAGCTTCCCGCTCGATCCGCGCGAAGAGTGGCGCCAGATGTTCGACGAGGCCTGGCGGCTGGAGCGCGACTACTTCTACGACCCGCACATGCACGGGCTCGACTGGCCCGCGATGAAGGCGAAGTACCGCCCGCTGGTGGACCGGGTCACCGATCGTGCCGAGCTGTCGGATCTGCTGGCGCAGCTGGTGAGTGAGTTGTCGGCGCTGCACATCTTCGTGTACGGCGGCGACCTGCGCGACGGCACGGACCAGGCGGCTCCCGCCTCGCTCGGCGCGGAGCTGACCCGCGACTCCGCGGCGGGCGGCTGGCGAGTGGCGCACGTTTACGGCGCAGATCCCGATTACCCCATGGCGCTCTCCCCACTCGCCCAGCAGGGCGTGGACGTCCACGCCGGGGAAGTCATCCAGCTGATCAACGGCGTGTCGACGCTTTCGGTGGAGCACCCGGGCGAGCTGCTCCGGCGCCAGGCGGGGAAGCAGGTGCTGTTACGGATCGCGCCCGTGCACGGCGGTCCCACGCGCGACGTCATCGTTACGCCCCTGACCCCGGGGCAGGCGTCCAACCTGCGCTACGACGAATGGGAGCTGACGCGGCGCACGCTGGTGGACACCGGGAGCGACGGTCGCATCGGCTACGTACACCTGCGCGCCATGGGCCCGCCCGATATCGCACGCTGGGAGCGGGATTTCTACCCCGTCTTCAACCGGGCCGGCCTGATCATCGACGTGCGCCACAACCGTGGCGGCAACATCGACAGCTGGCTGCTCGAGCGGCTGCTGCGTCGCGCCTGGTTCTACTGGCAGCCGCGCACCGGGAGCCCCTACTGGAACATGCAGTGGGCGTTCCGGGGCCACATGGTGGTGCTGTGCGACGCGTGGACGGCGTCGGATGGGGAGGCCTTCACCGAGGGGTTCCGGCGGCTCGGATTGGGCCGGGTGATCGGCACGCGCACGTGGGGCGGAGAGATCTGGCTCAGCTCGAGCAACGTGCTGGTGGATCGCGGCATCGCCACGGCGGCGGAGTTCGGTGTGTACGGCCCGGAGGGCCAGTGGCTGATCGAGGGCCACGGGGTGGACCCCGACAGCGTCGTGGACAACCTGCCGCACGCGACGTTCGGCGGGGAGGATGCGCAGCTCGTGGCGGCGATCGCGTATCTCCAACGCCAGATCCGCGAGCATCCCGTCCCGGTCCCGCCGCCGCCGGCGTACCCGCGGAAGGGCGGACCCTAGAACTCGAGGTCGCGCAGGTACTGGTAGCTGGTACGAATGCTGGCCAGCGGATCGGCCGGCTGGTCGTGCTCGACGAAATAGTGCTCGATGCCGGCCTGGCTCGAATGCGCGAAGATCCCCTTCCAGTCGATGCTCCCCTTACCTACGTCGGCCATGACCTTGTCGGGCGTGACGTCGGGCGTTGGCTTCGGCATCATGTCCTTCACGTGCACCAAGGGAAACCGTCCGGGGTACTTCGTGAAGTATGCCAGGGGGTCACCGCCGCCGAACGTGATCCAGAAGAGATCGACCTCGAGCCGCACCAGCTTGGGATCGGTGTGCTCCAGCAGGACGTCGTACGGCCGCCGCCCATCCGCCAGCGGCACGAATTCGAAACTGTGGTTGTGATAGGCGAACTGCAGCCCCGCGTCGTGGGCGGCCTGACCCGCCCGGTTGAAGCGATCGCAGACGCGCTGCCAATCGTCCGGTGTCTTGCGCACCTCTTCGTTGATCCACGCGCACACCACGAACTCGTGGCCCACGAGCTTGGCCGTATGGAGCGTGGTGTCCCATCCTTCCCCCGTGGAGTCGTACGACACGTGGGCCGCTGGTGACGCGAGACCGTTCTTGTCGAGGATCGCGCGCACCTGGGCCGGGGTGTGATCGAAGTACCCCGCGAACTCGACCTCGCGAAATCCGATTTGCGCCACTGTCGCGAGCGTTCCTTCGAAGTCCTGTTTCATGAGGTCGCGGACGGTGTAGAGCTGGAGGCCCACCTTCGCGATCCGGGCTCGCGGGACGGCACCGAGACACGCGGTGGTGAAGCGGGGCAGCACCGTCGCGGCTGCCAGCGAGCCAACAAAATCACGGCGATCCATTAGATCTCCCTCCGCTTCATCGCCCCGACCGCGTAGTCACACGCCCGGGCGGTGAGCGCCATGTAGGTGATCGACGGGTTCTGGTTCGCCGAGGACGCCATGCAGGCGCCGTCGGTGACGAACAGATTCGGAATATCGTGCGCCTGGTTGTGCGCGTTCAGCACCGAGGTCTTCGGATCCCGGCCCATCCGGGCGGTGCCCATCTCGTGAATCGCCTTGCCGGGCGGGTTGTGATCGATGAACGGCGTGATATCGCTCGCACCGGCGGCGGCCAGCATCTCCGCCGCCGCGATGGACGCGTCCTTCATGAGGGCCCATTCGTTGTCGCCGTAGGTGCAATGGATGCGCAGCACCGGAATGCCCCAGGCGTCTTTGGTGTCCTTGTCGATCTCGACGTAGTTCTGGTGGTTGGGGAGGCACTCCCCGAAGCCGTAGAAGCCGAAATGCCACGGCCCGGGGTCCCGCAGCGCCCGCTTCCAGTCGGCCCCAAAGCCGGGAAGATCGGTGCCGCGCTCCCACCCTTCGCGCCCCGCGCCGCCCTGATAGGCGTAGCCACGCAGGAACGGCGACTTGGGACCGCCCTGCAGGTTACGGAACCGCGGGAGATAGATCCCGTTGGGACGCCGGCCTACGGGGTTCCGGTCGGCGGGTGCGTCGATCTTGCCGTTCGCGCCGCCACCCATGATGTGGTCCATCAGGTTGTGCCCCAGTTCGCCGCTCGAGTTGGCCAGCCCGGTGGGAAACTCCGGCGTCGCCGAGTTGAGCAGGATACGCGCCGACTCGAGCGTCGAGGCACAGAGAAACACCACGCGCCCGCGGAACTCGAGGGCGTGTTTCGTCTCGCCATCGATCACGCGCACGCCGCTGATGCGCCGGCGCCCGCGGTCGTAGATCAGACTGTGCACGACGCTGTGGGGTCGGAGCGTCATCCGGCCTGTGGCTTGGGCCACCGGGAGGGTGGCGTTGATGGAGCTGAAATAGGAGCGGGTGATGCAGCCGCGCTCGCAGTATCCGCAATAGTGGCAGGCGGCCCGGCCGTTGTGATTCTCGGTGAGGATGGCGCACCGGCCGACCGTCACCACCCGTTCGCCGGGCCACTGCTTGGCGATCGCGTCGCGCACCAGCGTCTCGCCGCAGTTCAGCGCCATCGGCGGCAGGAACTGGCCGTCGGGCAGCTGGGGCAGTCCCAGCTTTTCGCCGCTCACGCCGATGAACCGCTCCACGTGGTCGTACCAGGGCGCGATGTCGGCGTAGCGGATCGGCCAGTCGACGGCGACGCCGTCCTTCAGGTTCGCCTCGAAGTCGAGGTCGCTCCAGCGGTAGACCTGTCGGCCCCACATGATGGAGCGTCCACCCACCTGGCGCCCGCGCAGGAACAGGAACGGCTTGTCGGCCGGCGTGGTGTAGGGGTTCTCGTGGTCGTTGACGAAGAACTTGGACGACCACTCGTCGCAGGCGTAGCACTCTCGCTGAATGGGCTGGTCGGCCGCCCGGGCGCGCCGGTCGTCCAGGCCGCGGAACCGCACCGCCCAGGGAGGCACGTGCTCGACGTAGTCGGCCGCCGTCACCATCCGGCCCGCCTCGAGCACCAGCGTGTTCAACCCCGCCTCGGTGAGCTCCTTGGCCGCCCACCCACCGGTCATCCCCGAGCCGATCACGATCGCATCCCAGGTTTGCGGCATCTTCACTCCGGACCGATGGTGGTATCGGCCGGCGCGCAGGGGACGTAGCGGCCGGGGACGATCTGGTAGTGCTGCTCCTGTTCGCCGCCGATCTCGGACGTGTAGTAGCCGAACAGGGTGAGCCACTTGATCTGGCGGTAAAACGGCTGCGGACCGCGCGTCGTTTCCGGGCTCGCGTTCCACCGCGCGGCCTCGTCGTCGAGGGCCGTCAGGAGGTTGGTCCGGTCCGCCGCGGTGCCGTCCACGAGGTCCTTGCCGAACGCCGCCCGGGCCCGCCCGTCGAGACCGCCGAGGCCGGCGAGAAAGCGGTCCCGATCCGCCGCATCGTACCAGTCGGCGAGCAGCAGATCGATGAACTCGTTCACCTGCGCCGCGACAGCGCCGGGAGTATCAGTGGCCGGGAGGATGGTGTTGCACAGGGCGACGACGGTCGCGTTCTGGTGCGGATCGAGCACCCGGAGGGGCGCGCCACGGCCCAGGCCCCGGTGCAGTGCGCGTCCCCACGCCTCAAAGTCGGTGCCGACCGTGACGGCCGCCCCGGCACTCAGCAGGCGCAACGCCGTGCGCCGGTCCATCAGTCCATCGTCTGCGGCGTTTCGGTGATCGATGACTTCGCGTCGGTACCGTGGCCGGTGAGCTCCATCGTGCCATTCTTCTTCGAGACGTACCGGACGAGGGTAAACCCGAGCTCGGAACTCAGCCAGGCCTCGTCGTCGCCGTCCCTGAAGTGCAATGCGCGGAATGTCCCTCCCGGCACGGTCACGCTCTCCCAACCGATTTCCTGGACCGCGCCTTTCTTGCACTTCTGCTCGACCAGGCTCCCCACGCCCTTTTTGACGGCGCCCGACATCATCCCGACCATCATGTCGGGATAGCGCATCGCCTTGCTCTTCCCTGATTTCATCACCATGCCGTGGATCGAGAGATCCGGCGTGCCCAGGCCACTGACGAGGATCTGGGTAATGGTGGGTCCGCGATCGGCGTGCTTGGGATCGACGATGTTCATCTCGTACCAGAGGAAAGTGGAGTCGCCCTGGCGCTCCGACCCGACGATGGCCATCCGCATAGTCGAGCCGTCGGCGGGCCCCCCCACGTAGCGGTAGCTCGACCATTGCCCGACCCTGAGCCTCGGGTTTCCTCGGCAGAACTGATTGAACTCCTGGGCGGCAAGCGGGACAGCAATGAGTCCTAGGCAAGCGACGAGCAGCGTACGGCGCATCGGGCAGACTCCTGAGACGTTGGGGAGGGGCGAAAAACCCACCCGGGTCAGATACCCTGTGTATAGGCAAGCGGCAAGCCCTTGCGCTTGCTGGCATGTTTGATACAATAGTATCACATGTCAGATACACTAGAATCAACACAGCGTTGGCTGCTGCTCATTCACCAACTCCCGCTCAAGCCGGACTACCTTCGCGTAAAAGTCCGTCGCCGCCTCCAGCGTCTCGGCGCCGTGCCACTCAAACGCACCGTGTATGCGCTGCCGGCGGGCGATGAGGCACGCGAGGATTTCGAATGGTTGGCGCGCGAGATCGCGACCGACGGCGGGGAGGCGGCGCTGTGCGAGTCCACGTTTCTCGACGCGGATACCGACCGGCGGCTGGTACAGGCGATTCGAGCCGCGTGCACCGACGGCTACGAGGCCATCGTGGCAGCCAGCCGCGGCAGTACGGCGGACCTGGACCGCCTCACCCGCCGCCTCCACGAAGTCCATGCGCTGGACCGATTTGCGGCCGAGGGGCGTGCCGACGCCGAGGCGGCGCTCGAGGCCCTGGCGACCCGCACCTCCCAACCCGGAGCCCCGATGACTTCCACCCTCACCGACAGGCCGAAGGCCCGCGTCTGGGTCACGCGCGCCGGACTCTACGTAGACCGGATCGCTAGCGCGTGGCTGATCCGACGCTTCGTCGA
Source organism: Gemmatimonadales bacterium (assembly GCA_036523455.1). GTDB lineage: Bacteria > Gemmatimonadota > Gemmatimonadetes > Gemmatimonadales > GWC2-71-9 > DASTHG01. The sequence goes on along the minus strand of DATDED010000243.1, from coordinate 53,198 downwards.
TCCCGAAGCGCAGTTCCGCTTCGTCGCTCCCAGGCAGTATCACCCCCAGCCCGGGGAGATCCGGTTCGACATGTTCGAGGGGGAGTTCACGCATGACGGCGATCTTTGCACCTTCGAGACACTGTGTCGACACTTCGCCCTGCGCGACCCGGCGCTCAAGGCGATCAGTGAGATGGTGCACGACATCGACTGCAAGGACGACAAGTTCGGGCGGGACGAGACACCGGGTTTGCAGCTCGTGCTGGACGGCATCGCCCGGGCCAATGCAGCCGACGTGGATCGCCTCGCGCGTGGCGCGGCGTTGTTCGACGAGCTGTACGAGCAGCTGCGCAAGGGGCGGCCATGAGCCCGCGCGACCACATCCTGCCCTTCCCGGACCGTGTGATGGGGTGGCTCGGCGCCGCGCCGCGCCGGGATCCCCAGCCGCTCCCGGGACCCCGCGGGATCGCCGCGTACGCCCGCGTGCGCTGGGGACGGTCCTCCCCCGGCGCGCTCGAACCGCGGCTGCGGCTACTCGTGACCCAGCTCGCCGCCGAGCGCAGCGAATGCGACTACTGCGTGCATTGCAGTCGTCATGTCGGCCTCCGTGGCGGAGTTCCCACCGCGACCCTGGACGCCGTGACGGACTATTCGCGGTCGTCCCTGTTCTCGCAGCGGGAACGCGCGGCGCTCGCGCTGGCGGATGCCCTCACGGGCTTCGCGGCGGCGGACGGAGGGTTCGTGCCCGAGATCCTGGAGCGGGCCCGCTGTCATCTTCCCGAGGAGCAGATCATGGCCCTCGTCGCCCTGGTGGCGACGGAGCACTTCTTCGACCCCGTGACCGGCGCCCTGGGCCGTGACGCGCACGCTTCGTCACTCGACCGGCCGGAGCACTAGGGCAGCTCGTACAGCCAGAGGTTCGCCGGATCGCCGAACAGGTCCCATCCCCGTTCGATTTCGATCACGAAGCGGCGCGTGCCGGGCACGGCCGCGATGCGCCGTACCGGGCCCAGTCCCGAGCCTACCGGCATCCTGCGCGGCACCGAATCACCCGGCTCGAACCATTCGATGGCGCTATCCCCCACGATCGCAGCCGGGACTCCGCCGATGGTCGCCAGCCCCAGGACCGGGCCCGAGTAGACGCCGACCGTCGTCGCGCTGTCCAGCCCCGGAGCGAGGTGCAGCAGCCGGGTGGAGTCCTGGTTCCGGACGAGCCACAGGCCGCCGTCCGGTGCCACCGCATACGCGTACACGCTGTCCCCGCTCGGCGGGAAGGCGAAGACGCCGGTCGTGACGTCGAGCTGAGCGAGCCCGTAGGACTGAAACGTGGTATCGGTATAGCGCACGACGCCGCCGCCCTTGACCTTGAAGATGAACTCGTAGCCCATCAGGAACCGCAGCGTGTGGTCGTCGGCCCAGGTGATCGCGCTGACGGCATCGCCGATCCGCCCGCTGGGGGCGACGTAATGGACCGGCCACACGAAACCGGAGTGATCCCCCGCCCGGTCGGTGGAGGACACGACGATGCTGGCGCTCCAGAACCCGAGGACACTCACCAGCGAGCCCTGCTGCCACAGGTAGGCGATCCGGCGCGCGTCCGGCGAGAGGGCCGGCTCGGTCCAGGTGTCCACGAAGGTATCGGCCGGCGAGCGGGGAGCTCCCGGACAGAACTCGCGGAGGATCGTGCCGCCGTCGGCCGGGAGCAGCGCCAGACAGCGCTCGTTGCCCCGTTCATCGGGGTCGAGCCGGCTGTACGCCAGGACGCTACCGACGACGGTGGGATGGCGGTCGTCACCGGTCGAGTAGGTCAGGCGGCGCGGCAGGGTCGTCGTGCGGGGGCCAAGGGAATCGGGGGAGGCCGTCACGAAGAGCGGGGAGTGGTCACACCCGGCGAGCACCCCGCAGCCGAGGATCAGGATCCGCAGCGGGCGAGACGACTGGCGCGGGGCGGTCATACCGCCAAATTACCCGCGGATCGGGGAACTGGTTCTTATTCCGTGGAGGTGCATCTGTCCCGCCCATCAGGTCGTCTCGCCCGTCAGGCGCAGGCGGACATCGGCACCGAAGCGAGCCGCATCCTGCTGATCGAGGACAATCCCCGGCATGCGCAGCTGCTCCGGGAGGCGCTCGGCGAAGTCGTTCCCGCCGTCTCCGGTCTGGTGCCCTACGATCTGACCCACGTTCCGGGCCTGGCCGAAGGCCTCGAGCTGCTCAGCGAACAGGAATTCGACGTCGTGCTGCTCGATCTGTCGCTCCCCGAGGCCCAGGGGCTCGACGCCCTGGTGCGCATCCGGGAACGGCACGAGGACGTCCCGGTCATCGCACTCACCGCCCGCGGCGAGGACGACCTGGCCGTCCAGGCGATCCAGGCCGGAGCGCAGGATTTCCTGCAGAAGGGGAGGATCACTGGGGAGCTCCTGACGCGCGCGATCCGCGCGGCGGTGCACATCTCGAATCTGCAGGCGGCGCTGCGCAGCCTGTCGTTCATCGACGGCCTGACCGGCCTCTACAACCGCCGGGGATTCGTGATGCTGGGAGACCCCTACATCAAGCGCGCCCAGCGCCAGAAGGGCCAGTTCCTGATCGTGTCGGCGGACATCTCGGGACTGAAGCAGATCAACACCATCGCCAGCTACGACGAGGGCGATACGGTGCTGCGCGCGGTGGCCGAAATACTCAAGCGGAGCTTCCGCGACTCGGACCTGCTGGCCAGGATCGAAGGGGGCACGTTCGCGGTGATGGCGGTGGACGCGAACGCCGACAAGGCGTCCATCATCGCGAGCCGCGTGCAGCACAACGTCGAGGAGTGGAACAACCGCACGATCCGCCGTTACCAGCTGAAGTTGAACCTCGGTTTCACGGAGTTCGATCCGACCGGCGCGATCGAGGATCTCATCGCCCGCGCCGCCGACTCGCGCCCCTCGCGCCGGCGGCGTACCGGACCCGGGAAGAAACGGTCGGAGTGAGCACGTCCCTCGCGATCCTCCCGCTCGCCAACGCGAGCGGGGACCCCGACAAGGACTACTTCGCGGACGGTCTCACGGAGTGCCTGCACAGCGCGCTGGTTGGCGTCCGGGCGCTGCGCGTGGCGTCACGCGGGGCGTCCGCGGTCCGTCACGGCCAGGTCGCCCGGGCGGACCTCGGGCGCGCACTCGACGTGGCCGCGGTGCTCGAGGGCAGCGTCACCCGCCTGGGTGGACAGCTGCGCCTCAGCGCCAGCCTCCACGCCGCCGCGGACGGCGCGACTTACTGGTCGGTCCAGGTAGACGAGAAGCTCGACGACCTGTTCCCCGTGCTGCGCGGGCTCGGCGACCGGATCCTCACGACGCTCGGCGCAGCACCGACGCCGCAGGAGCGGCAGGCACTGGAGTACGTCCCGACGCGGGAGCCGCGCGCCCTCGACCCCTACCTGCGCGCCCGTCACCTCTCCGGGCAGATCCGGCGATCGAGTCAGGACCTGGCCGTCCAGCTCTACGGCGACGCCGCCCAGGCCGACCCGGCGTTCGCACTGGCGCACGCGGGCCTCGCCGAATCGCACGCGCTCCTGTTCACCTACTGGGACTCGAGCGAGGATAACCTGCGCATCGCCGATGCAGCGAGCGAGCGGGCGGTCGCGCTGGCGCCGATGCTCGCCGAGACGCATCTGGCGCGCGGCCTGGCGCTGTCGCTCAACCGCCGGCACGACGCCGCGGAGGCGGAATTCCTGGCCGCGCTCGATCTCAAGCCCAACCTGTTCGAGGCGCACTACCACTACGCACGCCACTGCAATACGACCGGGCGCCTGGAGGAGTCCGTGCGCTGGTTCGAGTCGGCCGGCCGCCTGCGCCCCGAGGACTACGCCACACCGGCGCTGCTGGCGAGCGTCTACGTGAGCTTGCAGCGCACGGCGGACGCCGATGCGGCGCAACGCCGCGCCGTAGAGCTCGCCGAGCGGCGGCTCAAGCAGGTCCCCGACGACGAGCGTGCACTCTACCTGGGCGCCGGATGCCTTTCCTCGCTGGGCGACGGCGGCCGGGCACGTGAATGGGCGAAGCGCGCGGTGGCGATGGAGCCCGACGACTCGGCGGTCCTCTACAACGTGGCGTGCGTGTACGCCCTGCTCGGGCTCGCCGACTCCGCGATCGACTGCCTGGAACGCTCGCTGGCCAACGGGTTCGGCCACTGGGAGTGGATCGAGCACGACTCGGATCTCGACGGGCTGCGCGACCACCCGCGGTTCCTGACCCTGCTGCAGCGGAAACGGTGAAGCGCCCCGGCGGCATCCCGGGGCGCTTCGATCCTGCCGGTGACGAGACTCTAGCGTGCCGCGAAGCGCTCGGGGAACTGCTTGGCGATCGCCGCCGCCACCGGATCGGCGATCATGCGCATATGCGCGGCCGCGGAGCGAATGTCGGCGTAGGCCGCAGGGTTGCCCGCCGCCTGGGCGTCGATGACGGCCTTGAGGCTGGTGATGTGACCCCGCACAAGGTCCGCCACCACACCGGTCGGCAGACTGGGGCAGGCCGAATTCAGGAAGGCGCCGAAGTCGGTCGCGTAGCCCAGCAGGTCGGACACCGCCTTGTCCTGCTTCGCCCTGTTCTTCATGGCCACTCCGGTCGTGTAGTCCACCACGAAGCCGATGTGCTTGCGCCACAGGGCGAGGAACGCCGTACCCGCATCGTCGCCGTACACCGAGCCGATCGCCCGGGAGAGCGCGACGGAGTTCAAGTCCAGGGCTCGGGCGGCCGCCTGGAACTCCGGCGTCCGGCCGCCCAGCGCGGCGCCGGTCGCGCTGCTCGCCAGGTAGATGTGCTCGGCCAACAGGGTGTTGAGGCCGACGCGCAGGTCGGCGGCGGTTCCCTGGGCGGTCCCGATCGCGGTGCCGCCGAGCGCGAGCGCCGCCATGAGACCGAGCGTGCGCGTGCGAATCGTCTGCATGATCATTGATCCCCTTTCGCGATGACGCGGGTTTCCCCGCGCATGAATGAGTGCCGGGCACAGGTGTAAACGAACGTCCCGGCCCGATCGAACGTGAAACCGAAGGACTGACCCTTCCCTTCCATGACACCGGCGAAGAGCGGCGCCGCTCCGCTGTCGGACGTGGCGGTCACGGTGTGCCCGATCTCGTCCCGATTGTCCCAGCGAACCCGGGTCCCAAGCGGGACCTCGAGCCGCTTCGGCCTGAAGCCGAAGCCCTGGATCAGGATCGTGGTGTCGGACCGCGGCGCCTCCACCCGCGGGATCGCGACCAGCAGTGCGGCCCACAGGGCGACCAAGAGCGGATTCACGCGTTTCCCCTGGAAGTCAGGACAGCTGATCTACGGCGGTGGGGGCCGACCGGATTGGTCGCGGGGCGTGCATATTTCGGTCATGGACTGTCGGTCAGTGGGTCTGCTGCTCGGCGCGCTCGCACTGAGCGCTGTGGCATGTCGGGGACGCGAGCCCGACACACATAGCCAGTCGGCTTCGGCGAGCCCCCCTGAATCCGCCGCCCCTGCACCGCCGCCTCCCCAGCCTCCGCCCCCGTCGCCGCCTTCGCCGTTCCCCGCGGACAAGGACACGGCGCGCCTGCAAACCAGGCTTTCGGGCCCCGCTGCCGGCGTACCGTCGTGTGGCGGTGGCGTCCCACGGATCACGGCGGACTCGGTCGGGCCGTTTCGCCCGGGGACGACCGTATCGGAGCTGGCCCGGCGCTGTCCGGGACTGCTCTACGGGTGGGTGATGATCTCCGACGGCTATCCCGTGCCGACCGTGGCGGCGCGGGTGGGAGGCGCCAAGGTCACCGGCTTCGCGAGCGACTCCTCGCCCGACGCGATCGTGAACCGGGTCGAGCTGTCGGGTCCCGGCCCGCGCACGGCCGAAGGACTCGGGGTCGGCTCGACCCTCGGCCAACTGCAGAGCGCCTACGGCGTGCCGCAGGCATCGGAGTCCGATTGCGTCCTGATGGTCTGGTTCGACACCCGCCCCGGGCTGAACTTCCACCTGGAGTACCCGCCGCGGGAGCGGCGCGATTGCGGAGCGCTGAGCGAGCCGCCCCTGCCGGCCAGCCTGCGCGTCGCCTCGGTGGTCCTGGTGCAGCGCTAGCGGCGGCGCACCAGCACGCGAGCCTTGTTGCCGAGCGGCACGCGCCGATAGATCAAGTGCTTCACGGGATTGAGGGCGTAGGTCTCCCAGTGCTCGAGCGCGAGTCCGGCGCGCTCTGCCGCGAACGCGAACGACTGCCGGCAGAACTCCTGGACGTGGCCGGGAGCATAGTCGGGACGATAGTGCCTGCGGTGGATGCGCCAGCGCGCCAGCAACCGGCGCAGTCGCGCATCCAGGGCGTCGATGTTGGGAAACTCGAGCACGCCGATCCCGTCGGGCGTGAGGAGATCGCGGATCTTGCGGAGCGCCGCGACCGGGTCGGGCAGGTGTTCGAGCACGTGGGTCAGCACGACGACGTCCCAGCTCGCGGGTTCGCCCCGGAAGGCGTCGACATCGGACGTCTCCACGTCGAGGCCAAGCGTCTGCCGCACGAGCTCGACCTGCTCGGGATAGAGCTCCACCCCATGGACCTCCCACCCGTCGCGCCGCGCGAGATGGAGCACGATGCCATCGCCGCATCCCAGGTCGAGCATCCGGCCCGGTGGCCGCGTGTGGCGCCGGATGAAGTCGTAGGTCTGCCGATGCCCCCGGTTCTGCCGCGTACGCGCCGTGGGGTCGATTTTCTGCATCACATACTTCTCCTGATTCACGCCGGCGCGCGTGTCGTACACGACCAGGCGGCAGCGCGGGCACCGGTAGAAGTGAAACTGGTCCCGGTCCCCCTGGGTGTAGAACAGCGGCAGATCCCGCTCCCCGCACAGCTTGCAGTCCATGGTGCGCTCGGTGCGCCCGCCGGCGTTCAGCGGTGCAGGTGTCCCTGAACGATGTAGAGCAGCAGGGCGAAGGCGATGGTGAGGTTCTTCCAGAAATGGGCGTCCTGGCCACTGCGCACCATCGGGTCGGTTTCAGTCCAGTAGTTGTGCATCAGGAACGCGGTGGGTACGAGAAAGAGGATGATCAGGGCGGCTCCCCAATGCGGGTGCCAGTTCGACACCAGCAGCGCCGATCCCGCGAGCATCAAAATGCCGGTCCCGACCACGTCCAGCCAGGCGAGCGGTAGGTGCTTCGACTGCACGTAGGCGATCATCGCCTTGCGCTTGCGGATGTGATTGGTCCCCGCCTTGATGAACAGGATCGCGGTGCCGATGCGGGCTACCCAATCGAGCGCCACCCAGATGTCGCCCATGAGCGTCCTCCGGAATTGGGGTGATTCCAGGTTCCCCGGGGGACAAGCGTAAGCACCTACCGGCTTATCCGCCTCCCGCTCGCGGCGAGGAGCGTGGGCCGGTGTCCCAGACTCTGATCGTCCCCAATGATCAGCATACCCGGGAAAGCGCCATGGCTGATGACGAATCCCGCCGGACGCGCCCCGACGGCCAGCGAGAACGCGAGGGTGACCTGGAACGATTCGCCCGGCCCCAGCTCGTCCCGCAGCCCCCTGGGCTCGACGCCGGGAGATGCCGCAGTGGCACAGGGCCCGTGGCGGTGGCCGGCTTGGTCTTCCATGGTCGCCGCGGCGTCGGCCGCCCGCTGCCGCACGCGCTTGGCATCGCTCGAGACCTCGAGCGTGCCGATCCAGACGTTCTCACCCTCGCACCCGGGCAAGGCAACGCTCGAGGGGTCGGCGCTGACTCCGGCGACGCACCAGTCGTCGAAGCACTCGCGCACTCCCTGCGGGAGCGTCCGGCGGGGCATCAACAGGGCGACGCCGAGCAGCACGATGGCGTAGCCCGCTACGTATCCCGCGAGCACACGCGCCGTGCGGGCGAGCCGATCCCGTCGCGCGCGGATCGCGAAGACGACGATCCTCCCCACCAGCACCAGCACGACGACGACTGAGCCGAGCAGCAACACGGTGGAACCCAGCGCCACGACCGCCTCCTCTCGTTATTGCAGAGTACTCTATGCTACAAAGCACAGGCCCGCAATAGCGCGCGCGCGCTATGTTGGGACGCTCGATGAATGCGACGCCGCAGGAAACCCCTGAGCTCGACCGCTCGCTCGGGCTGGGACGCGCCACCGCGATGGTCGTCGGCACCATCATCGGGGCGTCGATCTTCGTCCAGCCCTCGCTCGTCACCGGCGCCGTGGGCACGATCGGCGGAGTGTTCCTCGCCTGGGGGATCGCCGGTCTGCTCACGCTCGCCGGCGCCCTGATCACGGCCGAGCTCGCCTCGGCCTATCCGGAAACCGGCGGGGTGTACGCGTTCCTGCGCCGCGCCTGGTCGCCCGGGATGGGGTTTCTCTGGGCCTGGGCGATGTTCTGGAGCATGCACACCGGCATCATCGCCGCCCTCTCCATGGTGTTCGCGCGGTATGCGGGCTACTTCGTGCCGCTGAGCGATCTGGGCCTGCGCGCCGTCGCCATCGCGGTGATCCTGGTGCTCTCCCTGGTGAACGTGGCCGGCGTCCGGCTGGGAAGCGCGCTCCAGACCGCGGTGACCGTCGCGAAGGTGGGCGCGATCCTCATCCTGATCGTCGCGGGGTTCTGGCTGGGCGGCCGGGTGCCGGCGCATTTCGTCGCCGCCGGAGCGACGACTGGAACGGCTCTCGGTCCGCTGGCGCTGGCGGTCGCGGCCGGTCTCTTCGCCTTCGGCGGCTGGCACATGGTCACGTACACGGCCGGAGAGACGCGCGATCCCGCGCGTACCCTGCCCCGCGCGCTCGTAGCCGGGACGATCGGCGTGACCCTCGCCTATCTGGCGCTCAACGCCGTGTACCTCTACGTGCTGCCGCTCGAGCGGGTCGCGGCCTCGGAGCGCGTCGCCGCGGAGGCGGCGGACGTGCTGCTGGGCCGGGGTGGCGGCGGGCTGCTCGCCACGCTCGTCGTAGGATCGACGTTCGGCGCACTGACGGGCATCATTCTGGTGGGACCGCGCGTGTACTTCTCGCTGGCGCGCGACGGGCTGCTGTTCCGGTGGGTGGGCGCGATCCATCCCATCTACCGGACGCCGCACCGGGCGATCGCCCTGCAGGCCGCGTGGGCCGCGGTGCTCGTGGCCACGGGGACCTACCGCGTGCTGTTCTCGCGGGTCGTCTACACCGAGTGGATCTTCTTCGCCGCGATGGCGCTCGGTCTGCTGCGGCTGCGGCGGCGCGCCGATCACCGGCCCGCGTATCGCGTCGCGGGGCGCGCCCTGGTCCCGCTCGTGTTCGCCGGCTGCGCCGTCTTCGTGGCGGTGAGCCAGATCGTGGCCGATCCACGAAACAGCGTGTTCGGCCTTTCCCTGGTGCTCGTCGGGGTCCCGGTGTACGCGCTCTGGATGTGGCGCCAGCCCCCCCCGCAGCACTCCTGACGGAGCTATTCCTAAGTGACGATCATCGACTTCCACAATCACTACTATCCGCCGGAATACCTCGAGGCCCTGCGCCGCGGTCCTACCAGCGCGCGCATCTGGACCGACGACGACGGCAACCCGGTGATCGGTTACCCGGGCGACTATAACGTGGTCGTGCCCGGGCATCGCGACATCGCCTACCGCGAGACCGTCCTCGCCCAGGCGGGGGTGGACCGGCAGGTGCTCACCTTCACCACGCCGGGGACGCACATCGAGCCGCCCGACCGCGCCGTCGCGCTGGCGCGCCTGGTCAACGACGCCCTGGCCGAGGTCGCGCGCTCGCGCGCGCGTTGGTTCACCGCGCTCGGGACGCTGCCGCTCAACGACCCGCGCGCCTCCGTCACCGAATTCGAGCGGGTGACCGGACCGCTCGGGCTCAAGGGCGTGATGCTGTTCAGCAACGTGAACGGCGTGGCGCTGGCCGACGAGCGCTTCTGGCCGCTGTACGAGCGCGCCGACTCGGCGGGCGCCGTCCTGTACATCCATCCCACCCATCCGTTAGGTGTCGAGGCGATGACCGAGTACTGGCTGATGCCGCTGGTCGGCTTCCTGCTGGACACGACGCTGGCTGCGGCACACCTCGTATTCAGCGGCGTGGTGGAACGGTTTCCCCGTATCCGGTGGGTGCTGGGCCATCTCGGCGGGGCGATTCCCTATCTCGCCGAACGCCTGGACCGCGGCTACGAGGCGTTCCCTGAGTGCCGGACGAAGATCACTCAGCCCCCCAGCACCTACCTACGGCAGTTCTTCTACGACACGGTGAACTTCGATCCGGCCGCGCTGCGGCTGGCCATCGCGTTCGCCGGCCCGAGCCAGATGCTCGCCGGGAGCGATTATCCGCATCGCATCGGGAGTATTCCCGCCATGCTCGGGAGCCTGCGCGGGCTGGATGTACCGGAGCAGGATCGGGCGGCGATGCTCGGGGGGAATGCGGCGCGCTTGCTGGGCAGCTAGACGAGGGGTTCAGAGGATATGTTGAGGGTTCGCTCGCGCTGGAAATGTTCTAGCTCATCGCACGTCAGGGGGAAACTCGTGAGATTCGCACTGGCCTGGTCCGTGATCGCCGGTTTCACCGCTCCGCTCGCGGCACAGGTGCCGCTCGGCTTCCGGGTCGCCGACACAGCCGCGCAACGGGCGCTCGAAGCCCGGCTGCTCGCCGTGCCCGACACGGCGACGCCACGGCGCCTGACCGCGGACCTCTCCGTCCGTCCTCACATGTCGGGGACCCCGGCCCAGGCCACGACACGCGATTACGTGATCGACCGCCTGCGGGCCGCCGGGCTCGAGACCTGGGTCAAGGCGTACGACGTGTACCTGCCCCACGTCGATACCGTCCAGGCGTGGCTGCTGCCCCGCCGCGGCGCGGCGCCCCAGCGTCTGTCCCTCGCCGAGCCGGCGGTCGCGGGCAATCCCGTCACCACCGGACCGCAGGTGCCGCCGTTCAACGGGTACACCGGCGATGGCGACGTCACGGCCGAGGTCGTGTACGTCAACTACGGGTTGATCGAGGACTACAAGACGCTCGATTCGCTGGGCGTGAGCGTGCGCGGCAAGATCGCCATCGCGCGCTACGGCCGCTCGTTCCGCGGCATCAAGGCACGGGAAGCGGAACGCCACGGCGCCGTCGGCCTCATCATGTACTCCGACCCCCAGGACGACGGCTATGTGCGCGGCGACGTGTATCCGAAAGGACCGATGCGTCCGGCCGGCGGGATCCAGCGCGGCAGCATTCTCAACATGGACGGCGATCCCACGACGCCGGGGTACGCGTCGGTCCCCGGGGCGCGCCGGGTGCCCGAGGACTCGTTGCGGGTGCCGCACATCCCGGTGATCCCCATGGGCTACGGCAATGCGCAGCGGTTGCTCGCCACGCTGGGTGGACCGAGTGTGCCGGGGGGCTGGCAAGGCGGTCTGCCGTTCCATTATCACGTGGGGCCTGGGCAGGCGATGGCGCGGCTGAAGGTTCGGCGCGAGCACGGCAGCCGTGCGATGCACACGATCTGGGACACGTTCGGCATGATTCGCGGTGCGGAGTTCCCGGACGAATGGATCGTCGTGGGGGGGCATCGCGATTCGTGGAGCCCGGGGGCCGCGGACGACATCAGCGGTACCGTGACGGTGCTCGAGTCGGCCCGTGCCTTCGCCGAGCTGGCGCGTCAGGGGGTCCGGCCCGCCCGCACCCTCGTGTTCGCCACGTGGGACGCCGAGGAGTGGGGCCTGATCGGCTCCACCGAGTTCGTGGAGGAGATGGCGGACAGCCTGCGCGCTCGCGTCGTGGCCTACATCAATGAAGACGACATGACGGAGGGCCCCACCTTCGGCGGCGGCGGGTCGCCCTCGCTCAAGCGGCTGATGCGCGAGGTCACGCGGGCCGTGCCGGATCCCGTGGGGCCGGGCACCGTGTACGACGTCTGGCTGAAACGGGCGAAGGGGGATACGACCGCGCTCAGTCTCGGCAACGTCGGCGGCGGCTCCGATTTCGCCGGGTTCTATCACCACCTGGGGATTCCGGCGGCCGGCGTCGGATTCGGCGGGCCCTCCGGCGTCTACCACTCGATGTACGACTCGTTCGACTGGATGAACCGGTTCGGCGACCCCGGCTGGCGCGAGCATCAGGCGGCGGCGCGTCTGGTGGCAGTGCTGCTGGCTCGGCTCGGAAACGCGCGCGTCGTGCCGCTGGACTACGTCGGTTGGGGCGGTGAGATGACCGGGCTGGTGGGACAACTCGACAGCGCGATCACCCGGCGCGGGTGGAGCGTCAGCACGCAGGGGCTCAAGGACGCGCTGGGCCGGTTCACCGCCACGGCGCTGAGCTTCGCGGCCGCGCGGGACAGCACGCTCGCGGCCGGCGCCGACCATCCGTGGGCGCGGGTGAACGCGGCGCTCATGCAGGTGGAGCGGCGGTTCACGCGTCCCGAGGGGCTGGCGAGCGACGGATGGTTCAAGAGCCTGCAGTTCGCCTCGGACGTGGACAACGGCTACGCGACGCTCGCCTTCCCCACCGTGAACGAGGCGGCGCGGTACGCCGACGCGGCGACGGCCGAGCGGGAGCTGGCCGACGCGGTGGCTCGGCTCGAGGCGTCGCGGGCGGCGCTGGAGGAGGCTGCGGCCCTGGTGCGCTGACGTGCCCGTACGGGCGTCGTCCGCATTCCGGTTGGCGCTCCTGCTGCTGGGCGCGCGCCTGGCTCGTGCCCAGCAGGCAAACCCGCATGCCAGGGAGCCGATCGGGACGGTGCGTCAGGTCTATGACGCTGGATGTCGATGTCGATCGCCAAGTCGATCACGTCGACCCTCATCGGAGCCGCGGTGCGGCAAGGCGCCATCGCGAGTCTCTCCGATCCTGTCACCCGCTACGTGCCGTCCCTGGCCGGCAGTGCGTACGAGGGCGTGTCCATCCGCGATGTGCTCACCATGTCCTCGGGGGTCCGCTGGAACGAGACCTACACCGACCCTGCGTCCGACCGCCGCCGCCTGCTCGAGGCCCAGATCTCACAGGTTCCCGGGTCCGCGCTGGCCGTTATGCGGAGCCTCCCCCGGGCGGCGCCGCCGGGCACTGTGAACAACTACAACACCGGGGAGACGCAGGTCGCGGCGGAGATCCTGCGCAGCGCGGTCGGGCGGCCGCTGGCGACGTACCTGTCCGAGCGCATCTGGAGCCGGGTCGGCATGGAGGCGGACGCCACCTGGTGGCTCGATTCGCCCGGCGGGGTGGAGATCGGCGGCAGCGGCTTCAGCGCGACGCTGCGCGACTACGGCCGATTCGGCCTCTTCGTGCTCGCCGGCGGCGTGGTTGGAGGCGATTCGATCCTGCCCGCCGACTGGGTGCGGGAGGCGACCACGCCCAAGCGGCTGCGCGACGGGACGCTGCTCGACTACGGGTACCTCTGGTGGACCGGAACGACGGCGGCGTCGCGGCGGGACAGCGCGTTCACGGCGGAGGGGATCTACGGGCAGTTTCTGTACGTGAATCCGGTGGCGCGGGTCGTGATCGTGGTGTGGAGCGCGCGCGCGACGCCCACGGGCGGCACGGTCATCGACGACCGGGTGTTCTTCGATGCGGTGACCGACGCGCTGCGGTGAGCCTACAGCTTCAGCGTCACGACGATGCCTGGTCCGTTGGCGGGCCCGAACCGGCTCGCCGCCTGGTTGGCGCTGAGCCAGCGCAGCTCCGCGACGAGCTCGGCCGGAATCGTCCTCAGGTAGTCCACGTCGCCCTGGTCGACGTCGTTGAGGTACACGTGCGGCCCCTCCGACGTGATCGGGTCGGTGTTCCCTCCTTGCAGGATCGTATCGCGGGACCTCAACCACCGGGGCCGCAGCGTGCGCACGACGTCGTACGCGGTCTGGCCTTTCCCGATCACGCGGGCGATTTCCTCCGCCGTGATGATGTCGCTGCGCCGCTGCGACTGGAGCGGCGCGGCGGCCAGGGCGACGAAGCTCAGCGCCAGAAGCGTCCGCAGGGTGGTTGGCATGGGTCCTCTCAATAATGACACTCCCGGGGCCAAGCGCAAACCTCCTCGAAGACGCTGGTCCCCGAGCCCGCGCGGGTGTTCCATGCAGGTGCATCGCGGACCATCCCCGTTCCTATAGATTGGTGTGACGGACAGAGGACGGGGGCTCATGGCAAGCAAGTACGCAGCCGAGAAGTTGAGAGCGGAGTGGAGGCGTCAGGTCCGCAGGTTCGAGACATTGTGGAAAGCAGAGCGTGCAAAACGGCTCCGCGACATCCGGCACCTCGACGCGTTCCTGAAGAAGATGAAGCGGCTCAGGCCCAATGACATACGCGCCTTTCGACTGGCGGTCTCGACGCTGCGCAAGAGAATCCAGAAGCCCTAGCGCTCGGGTGGCGGAACGGCAGACGCGCTGGCCTTAGGAGCCAGTGCCCGCAAGGGCGTGGGAGTTCGAGTCTCCCCCCGAGCACTTACTGACCTGGGCCGAGGCATCGGAGACACGAACGACGGCCGGGGAAGCCCCCGGCCGTCGCTGTCGAACCCGGCAGGTGTTGACTTAGAAGTTGACCGGCAGGCGGTAACTCGCCCCGATCGAATACGTCACGTCGAACATCGTCCGGTGGAACCCGGCCGCGTTCCAGCGGTAGGTCAGCCCCTTCACCTCACCGAACGCCTCGATCCGGGTGCGCGGGATCGGATAGAACAGCCCGCCGCCGTACATCAGCGCCGGACGCGTGAACGGCTTGAACTGATCGAGCCCGAGCTGATCCACCGAGACCGCTCCGGCTCCGCCGAACACGAACGGGGCCAGCCCGATCGACAATGGATAGCGGGCCTCGACATGCGCCCCGTAGTAGAACCGGTTGACGTCCGCACCGGCGAAGGCCGTCGAGCCCCGCGTGGGATTCCGCGTGTAGGTGAAATCGGTGTGCACGGCGACGTACTCGTTGAGCTGCAGCCCCACGCTGGCGCCGAGGTCGTAGCCGGGCATGAACCACACCGGCGGGCTGCTGCGCAGGTCCGCCAGATGATCGGCCCCGCCGCCGTAGATGCTGAAGATCAGGGACCGCTGCTGCGCGCCTGCGGGGACGGCGAGCGCGGCCAGCACCGTGGCCAATACCGCGAACTTAATGAAGGGCTTCATGGACCTCCTCCTGTGCCGGACAAGTCGATTGCCTCGACCATCAGCCTAGAGCGCCGATCCTGAAGGGATGATGAGGGGGATGTGATGACAGCTTGACCGTCCGTCGTTTCGAGCCATGATTGCAGCCTCCATCACCGCATCAAGATGATGCGGCGGGCCGCGGGCCGCTGATCAACCGCCACACCACGCTTCGGCTCCCTGTTCATGGAGCCATCATCAACATTTCCTCCTCCGGTCCCTCGAACCCGCACTGGTAGCGCAGCAAGCGTCGCAGGTCCTGCTGATAGAGGGTGTTCCGTGTATCCAAACTCGGCCAGTGCGCTCCGCCTGCCGGCATCACCAGACCTCCGATCTTGGCCATGCCGCCGTGCGGAATCGTCCGGCCCGTCGGATTGTCGTACGCCGCGGTGAGCCGATAGCGGTGCCCCGGATCGATGACCCGACCGAGCCCGAGGCGGGGGAGATGCGTCGGGATCCCTGTGACCGCGCCGCTCGCATCCGTGTCGGGATGCATGCGCCAGATCGTCGCGCCCGTGGTGAGGTCGACGAGCTCCGCCCATTGCGCGTAGCGGTGCAGATGCCCACCCAGGACGAGGATGCGAGCGCGGACGGCGGGGCTTCCCTCCCAGACCTTCACGGACCGGCCGGGGGGCAGGTCGAAATCCTTCGAGCCGATCGGGAACATGACATCGACATTGAACGGCGACACCTCGAACAACGGCCGCGTCTGTGAGTAGGCGAGAACCAGCCTCACCCGTACGGCGTGGTAGCCCGTGTCCGTCGGGTTGTGGAACATCGTGTTGACGAGCAAGGGCTCGCCCCGGTGCAACGGCGCACCGGCGAGCCACGCGGGGAGCCGCAGTGCCCGTGTCTCGATGCCGACTCCCACGAACCGCTGCGTGACCGGAAGGAAGAGCTCGCGGCTAGCCGGGCGCGCCGTGACGATATGGTGCAGGAGCCAGCGCGGGAGGGCATTTCCCGACGAGTCGACGACCTCGACGCGGAAGCCGTTGATCCAAGCCGTGAGCGGCGCGCTCGTGAGTTGGTAGCTCAGATCGTGCTGGTGAGGAGCCATCGAATGCGCCGGCACATCGATGGGTCCCACTTCGATGACCAGCTCCCGCGCTCCTGTTCGCTCGCTCGTGCGGAGGTAACGCTGAGGCGCCAGACGGCAGCCCGGCGGCAGCCATGCCTGAGACGCCACAGGAGCGACGACCAGCGCCGAGAGCGCGGCGGCGGCTGCGAGGACTCGCCTCGGGATCATCGCCTGACCCGGCTCGACCACAGCAATCCCCACCTGGCTGGCGCGAGACTGCCTGTCTCGGTCCATGGAAGGTGTCGGCCGAAAGCGCGGATGGGGTGGGACAGGATCTGACTCAACCGCGTCTCTTCCACGAAGATTCCGCCCGGGGCCAGCACACGGGCGACCTGGGCGAGAGCCCGGGCAGCACCGGCGATATGGTAGCACGTCCCGAAATCGATCACCAAATCAAAGGAGGCGTCCGGGAACGGGAGGGCTCGAACGTCTGCGCAGCGGAGCTGGGCCACTACCCTCGACTGGAGCAACCGATTCCCGGCTGCGGCGAGCAGCTCCGGGTCGATGTCGATCCCAACGAGCTGACTCGGCTCGAGCGCCCGGGCAATCGGGGGCAGCGCGATACCCCGCCCGCACCCGACCTCGAGGATTCGGCCTCCCTTTGGCAAGGCGAGCGCCCGGATCATCACGGGCACCTCGAGGGTCTCTTGCAGCAGGTTCCGGCGCCGCTCGTTCGGAAACGCGCGGTATTCGATCTCGGGACTGGGCTCGAGGAGGTGCTGGAGAGCGAGATCGGGCTGGGACATCGGACCTTCACGGGCGTTGGGGACCTTGCAAGAATCTCGCCGGATCCTCAAGCCGATCTCAAGAGTCAGGATCGCCTCTTCATGCCTTTCACCCCTGGTTAGATTTCCTCCCGTGTCCGACATCCAGATCACAAAAACGGCCTCGGAGCCCGGTGCGGCCTCGCTCGCCGTGAGCGTGCCCGTCGAGCAGGTGCGCGAGGCCGAGGGGAGGGCCGCCCGTGCGTATCAGGCGCGGGCCCGTCTCCCCGGGTTCCGCAAAGGCAAGGCACCGGAGACGATCATCCGTCGGCAGTTCGCCGCCGACATCCGCGAGCAGGCCCTGCGCGACCTGATCCAGGCGAGCTGGCGCCGGGCGCTCGAGCAGGAGCCATTGAAGCCGATCGCCGACCCGCACATCCACGACCTGAAGTGGGAGGAGGGCACGCCGGTCACCTTCACCTTCCACGTCGAGGTGAAGCCGGAGATCGCGCTGGCGCGGCTCGGCGGGTTTACGCTGAAGCGTGAGGTCGCCCCGGTGACCGACCTGCAGGTGCAGGAGCAGCTCGATACGCTCCGCGAGCAGAAGGCGCCGTGGGCGCCGGTCGAAGGGGAGAAGCCGAAGCTCAAGGATCTGGTGCACGTCACCATCGCGCAGCGCGAGGGCGCCGAGGCGAAGGACCCGCAGCCCTATCATCTCGTGCTGGGCGAAGGTCGCGCGATCCCCGAGGTGGAGGAGCGCGTCATGGGACTGGTCCCGGGCGAGACCGTGGACGCGACGGTCCGCTTCCCTGACAATTTTCCCGAAGAGGCCAAGCGCGGCCAGACGCGCGAGATCCGGTTGACGCTGCACGAGGTGAAGCGGCAGGAGCTGCCGGCGCTCGACGACGCGTTCGCGCGGGAGATCGGGGACTTCGAATCGCTCGATGCGCTGCGGCGGGCCGTGCGCGAGGACCTGGAGCGCGACGCCGCCCGCGAAGCGGACGCGAAGGTCCGCGCCGAGCTGATCAAGCAGATCGTGGCGGCGAACGGCGTCACCGCGCCGCGGCCGCTGGTCGAGCGGGTGATCCTGACCTACGCCCAGGCGTACGGGATCACCGAAGACCGGCTGCAGGATTTCGCCACGGAGTTCCAGCCGCTGGCGGCGCAGCAGGTGCAGCGCGATCTGGTGCTGGACTGGGTGGTGGAGCATCACCAGCTGCAGGCGACCCCGTCCGACATCGAGGCGAAGATCGCCGAGCTGGCCGGGCGCCGGCAGATCACGGCGCCCGAGCTGCGGGCCTCACTCGAGAAGAACAAGCGGCTGCGCGACCTCGAGCGCGGTCTGACCGAAGACAAGGTGTTCGCGTTTCTCCTCTCCCAGTCCACCGTGGAGTCCTAAAGTGGCGATGAGCACGATTTATCCTCCCTATATCATCGAACGTTCCAGCCGGGGCGAGCGGACCTACGACATCTTCAGCCGCCTCCTGATGGACCGTATCGTATTTCTCGGTACGCCGATCAACGACGACGTCTCGAACGTCATCATCGCGCAGCTGCTGTTCCTCGATGCCGACAACCCCGAGAAAGACATCTTCCTCTACGTCAACTCGCCCGGCGGGCTCGTCTCCTCCGGGATGGCGATCTACGACACGATGCAGTTCCTACGCGCGCCGGTGAACACGATCTGCATGGGGATGGCCGCGTCGATGGGCTCGTTCCTGCTGACCGCGGGGACCAAGGGCAAGCGCTCCGCGCTGCCGCACGCGCGCATCATGATGCACCAGCCCTCGGGGGGCGCCCAGGGCACCGCCGCCGACATCGAAATCCAGGCCCGGGAGATCCTCTACCTGCGCTCCAAGCTGAACGAGCTGTACGCCAAGCACACCGGGAAGCCGCTGGACACCATCGAGCGGGACATGGACCGGGACCGCTTCATGTCGGCCGAAGAGGCCAAGGAATACGGCCTCATCGACCATGTGATATCGAATCTTAGAGAAGTGGGCGACGGGAAAGCCAAGTGAACACTTGCGTTCCCCACACCCCCTTCCCATACTAGACGTCCTATGTCGCACGACAAGCACCTCCGTTGCTCCTTCTGTGGGAAGTCGAAGGACTCGGTCCGGAAGTTCATTTCCGGGCCGTCGGTCTACATCTGCAACGAGTGCATCGCCCTCTGCAACGAGATCCTGGCGGAGGACGAAGAGCGGGAAGTCTCCGAAGCCATCACCCAGGTCCCGACGCCCTCGGAGATCAAGGACGTTCTCGACCAGTACGTGATCGGCCAGGAGAAGGCCAAGAAGACGCTCGCCGTCGCCGTCTACAACCACTACAAGCGCATCAACTCCCACTCGGCGAAGGACAACGACGTCGAGCTGGACAAGAGCAACATTCTGCTCATCGGGCCGACCGGGGTAGGCAAGACGCTGCTGGCCCAGACCCTGGCGCGCATCCTCGACGTGCCCTTCACCATCGCCGATGCGACGACGCTGACCGAGGCGGGGTACGTCGGCGAGGACGTGGAGAACATCCTGGTGCGGCTGCTGCAGGCCGGCGACTTCAACGTCGCCGACTGCGAGCGCGGCATCGTCTACATCGACGAGATCGACAAGATCGCGCGCAAGTCCGAGAACCCGAGCATCACGCGCGACGTCTCGGGTGAAGGCGTGCAGCAGGCGCTGCTCAAGATCCTCGAGGGCACCATCGCCAGCGTGCCGCCCCAGGGCGGCCGCAAGCACCCGCAACAGGAATACATCCAGGTCAACACGAAGGACATCCTGTTCGTCTGCGGCGGCGCCTTCGACGGGCTCGAGAAGATCATCGAGGCGCGCACCGGCCGGCGACGCATCGGCTTCACCAAGGAAGACATCGAGTCCGGCGCGGCGGAGAAGGCCAAGAAGAATCCGTTCTCCGAGGTCGAGCCGGACGACCTGCTGCGCTACGGCATGATCCCCGAGCTGGTGGGGCGCCTGCCCGTCGCGGTGCCGCTCGACGCCCTCGACGAGGACGCCCTGGTGCGCATCCTGGTCGAGCCGAAGAACGCGCTGACCAAGCAGTACCAGAAGCTGTTCGAGTTGGAGTCCGTCCGGCTGACGATCGAGAAGGAGGCGCTGCGCGCCATCGCCAAGAAGGCCCTGAAGCGCGGCACCGGCGCCCGCGGCCTGCGCGCGATTCTCGAGGAGATGATGACCGACATCATGTTCGACCTGCCGAGCCGGGACGACGTGCGCGAAGTCGCGGTCACCGCCGAGACCGTCACCGAGGGCCGCCCGCCGCTGCTCGTCACCGAGCGGGCGCGCCACAAGAAAGAAGCCTGACCGCCTCCCTGCCCCGCTTCGTCGGCTCCTTCCCCCGCGCCGACGCGCCGCTCGATCCACCGCTTCCCGAAATCGCCTTCGCCGGCCGCTCCAACGTCGGGAAATCCAGTCTGATCAACGCCCTTGTCGGCCAACGGATCGCCAGGGTCTCCGCCACGCCCGGAAAGACCCGCGCGCTGAACGTCTACGTGGTCAGTGGTCGGTTGTCGGTGGCCGGAGGGGACCTGCCCGGGGAGCCCGCCGACCACCGACCACAAACCACCGACCACGCTTTCTATCTCCTGGATCTCCCCGGCTACGGCTACGCCCGCGCCTCCAAGTCCGACCTCGCCGCGTTCTCCAGGATCGTCCGCCACGTGCTGCACCGCCCCCGGCTGTCCGGAGTCGTGTGGCTGCTCGACATCCGCCACGAGCCTTCCGAGGGAGACCGCGCCATGCAGGATCTCCTGGCCGGCGCGGAGACGCGGGTGCTCGTGGCCGTGACCAAGGCCGACAAGCTCTCGCGCGCGCAACAGCAGCAGCGGGAGAGCGCGCTGCGCCAGGCGCTCGCCCTAGACGAGGATCAGATCGTCGTGACGAGCGCGCAGACGGGGCACGGGATGCCCGAGCTGCGCGAGGCGATCGCGGCGCTCGCCCGGGCGGCCTGAGATGGACCGCCCGCTGCGGGTGGCGTTCGTGAGCCATCACCCGCATCTCCAGATGGGTGGGCAGCGCAGCATGGCCCTGCTGATCGAGCACCTCGATCGCCACGCGGTCGAGCCGCTCGCCATCTGTCCCGGTCCCGGACCGCTCACCGACCACCTCACGCGCCTCGGCTGCCCGGTGGTGCACATTCCGCTGCACCGCATCAAGCCGCGCACCCTGGCGGCGGTGTGGCGCTCGAGCCGGGCGATCCGGGCGCTGCTGCGCGAGCGGGGCATCGACATCATCGCCCCCGACGCCGCGCGCGACGCCCTCACCTGCGGCCTGGCCAAGCTCGGCGCCGCCACCAAGATGGTATGGTTCGTCCGGCTCACGTCGCACGATCCGCTCGATCCGATCCTGGTCCACCTCGCCGATGGGATGATCGGGGACTCCGACGACACCCTGCGCCGCTTCGGCGGCTCCAAGCGCGCGGCCGCGATCCATCGCACCATCGTGGGCGGCGCCGACCTGCGCCGCTTCCGGCCCACGGACGACCGCGCCGCGCTGCGCCGCTCGCTCGACCTGCCCCTCGACCGTCCCGTCCTGCTCTTCGTGGGACAGGTGAAAGCCGCGAAAGGGGTGCTCGACATCGTGGACGCCCTGGGGAAGCTCCGTGCCGACCAGCCCGAGGGCCCGGCCCCGCAGCTGCAGGTCATCGGAACGCCCGACCCGCCGGCGATCCTCGAGGAGATCGCTGGCCGGGCCCGGACGCTGGGCATCGCGCCGGACGTGCGGGTGCTCCCCCAGCAGGCCGACGTCGAGCGCTGGATGCAGGCGGCCGACCTGCTGGTGAGCGGTTCGCACCAGGACACCGAGGGGATGTCGCGCGTGCTGTACGAGGCGATGGCGTGCGGCGCGGTGCCCGTGGCGACCGACATCCGGGGCAACCGCGATGCCCTCACCCCGGAGTGCGGGGTGCTCGTTCCGGAGCGCGACCCCACGGCGATGGCGCAAGCGTGGCGCGCGCTCCTGGCAGATCCCGCGCGCCTCGCGGCGCTGCGCGCGGGAGGGATCGCGCGGGCGCGGGCGTCCTTCGATATCCGTCAGCACGCCCGCGCGGTGGAGGCGTTCTACCGGGAGGTGGTCGAGGGACGGGGCCGCTAGTCCCGGCGCCCTCCCCGCTCGGCGATCAGCCGCATCGCCGGTTCGCTGACCACCATCCGGTCGTGAAACACCTCACCCCACCCCAGCGGGGTAAGGTCGCGATGCTCGCGCACCGTCGCCCCACCGGCGGTCCTCACCCGCTCACGCAGCGACGCCCGCGCATTCGGATCGGCCCCGTGGTCCAGCAGCAGACGGGCGAAGCGCGCCTCCGGCGGTTTGCGCTGGTGGGCCCAGCCCCCAGTGTAGTTCATCCAGAAATTCGGATAGGACACGACGGCGGCGAACAGCGCCGTGTGGCCGCCGAAGCCGTCGGCGTCGACGGCGGACGGCGCATCGGCCGCCATCCCGCGACCGAGCAGCCAGCGCGCGATCTCCAGCTCGTCGAATTCCACGCACACATGCAGCAGCGTCGCCCCGGCGAGCGTCGTGCGCGGGTAATCCTCCCCGTGGCATCCCAGTTCGGGCGGGAAGATTTCCGCGAACAAAAATGTCCGATGCAGGAGGGCCGGATCGCGGCGCAAGTGCGCCTCCAGCAGGTCGATCCGGCCGCGGTGCAACGCCATCGTCGGCGTATCCGGGAGCTCGAGCCCGTGCCGGACGTACATTTCCAGGATCTCGTGTTTGGCAGCCGGATTCCGGCTGTCGGTCTCCAGCACGACGTCGACCGGGGCGATGGACTTGCCGGTCTCGTCGCGAACCTGCGCTCCGAGCTCGAACAGGAGCGCGGTCCCCGAGGCGCTCAGCGTATACGCCGGGCCGCCCAAGGCGCCAGCGGGCGGGCGGGGAGCGCCAAGCATCACGTGCAGCTTGCGGGCGGTCTCGATCCGGCTCTGCAGCGTCGCCCGATCGATGGCCGACCGGAGATCCTTCGCGCCGAGATCGTGGAGCATGGCGATGATCGTGTCGCGGCCGAGGTTGGCGGCGTAGGTCATGGGCGGGCCCCAGTTGCTGCTCTTGCGGATCAGGGCCTCTTCGTGCAGCACGGACGGGTGCTGGACGACGATCTCGCGCACGGCGTGCACGTCGTCGCGCCAGATCGCGTCGATCAGCCGGCAGGCGAGCACGAGCCGCGGCCAGCTCGGCGCCTCATAACTGCGCGCCAGCACGAGCTGGGCATCGGCGAGCTTCACGTCGGCCGGCGCGATCGCCTTCGGGTGGTAGTCCCGGAGGTCCGTGAGCGCGGACGGCTCGCCGCGACGAATCGCGCGCAGCAGGTCCTTGGCTTGGTGCTTTAGCTGGTCCAGATCAGGGCGAACGGGAAGGTGGCGGGCGGGCATGACGAGCCTCCTTGGTGCGTGCCCGGAGTCCGCAGGCGTCGGGCGAGGAGGTTCGTTCAGAACCTGGTTGTATCACATCGCTCAGGTGGACTCGGTCCTGTCCGCGGACGGGAGGCGTCCTGCACGCCTGCCGGGAGAATAGCGCGCCTTGCGCCGTGGTGGTAGGCGCATGACCTTCCGGCGGGGGATATGCCGATGAACATCGTGCGGGCCGTGGCAATCGTTGCGCTGGTTTCCGGTGCCGCCTGCAGCCCGGCGACCCGCCTCGGCGCGCAGGGTACTGCGCCCAGCGCGCCGGGCGACACGGTGCCGCCGGGGTTCGGGTCGCTGCGGCGCGACGACATCGTCCTCCGCTTCGCCACCGACCAGCTGCAGCTCCAGATCCTGCCGCTCGACGAGCGCGTCATCCGGCTGCTCGCGCCCGACACCTACCGCTCCCTGGAACAGCTCATCGCGAGCCGGCAGCGTGACATCACCGACGCCGCGTCGCGCGCCGGGCTGGCCGGCTGGACGCTCGTGATGGTCACGTTCTACGGGCAGGTGCCGGGGGCGCGGTTCACCCCGGAGGACGTGCAGATCCAGACGCGCGGGCAGTTGTTCCGTCCCAGGGCGATTATCCCGCTCTCGCCTACCTGGAACACCCTGCAGCTGGACCAGCGGCAACAGGCGGTGGGACTCTACCTCTACGACGCGGGGATCAGCTGGTTCGAGGACCTCAGCGCGAGCTATCAGGGCTCGCCGCAGGTGCCCTGGAGCCGCTCGCTGCAGCAGCTCCAGCGCGAACGGGCCCGCGTCCAGGCCCGGGCCCAGTCGCCGCCCGCCCAGCAGAATCCGTAGTCACGACCACCCGGCCCTCGAGGTCCGGAGTCCAGCGCACCCGGTCATCGGCGCACACCGACCCCACGCCGACCTGCGGTGCCAGCGCCAGCGCGCTGTCGCACCCCAGCACGTAGAACGCCAACGACCACGCTCCGGCCGCCTCCGCCGACGGGGCGACGACCGTCACCGCACGCACCGCTTCCGCGACCGCTCCGGTGCGGGGGTCCAGCACCGGATCGGTCTGCTCTACCTTCGAAACGGTGCTCAGGCCCCAGGTGCCCGGCGGCACCGTCACGATGGCGAGCGTCCGGAGCGAATTGTCGGGGTCCGCGATGCCGACGCCGCGCTCCGTGCTCGCCATGATCAGGTACTGTCCGCCCAGGTTCAGGATGGCGCTGTCGACGTCCGGGCGCAGCGCGAGCAACGCCTGGTCGAGTGCCTGACCACGGGAGGCCCTTTCGGCGGGCAGGCGGAGACCGGTGCGCCGCGTGAGGGCGTGGGAGTCCTCAGGCGCCGAATCGGCGTGTCGCACGGCGGCGAGCGCCCGGTCCACCGCGCGCGCGACCGCACTCGAGTCCCCGCCCCACGCGGCGACGCTGAACACGGCGCCCAGTGCCGGCTCCGCGCGCGAGACCGTTGGCAGCTTGGCCCGCGCCCGGCAGGCGATGGCCACACAGCAGCCGAGCACGAGGATGAGAATTGTGATCCCGCGCACAGTTTCCGGCTCCTTCACGAGTCTCCCAGGCCGAATCCTCGGGCCGAATGGCCGGTCCGGCAACCCCGGAGTTCTCCGACCGTCGGCCGTTCGCTTACCTTATGTGCCGTGGTATCCATCCCGCTTCCCCTCGGGCTGGCCCTCGCCGGCGCGGCCGGTGCCGGGGCCATCTGGGCCTTCCAACGGGCGCGCCAGCGCCAGCGGGCGCTGGAGCGCGACCGTCAGCGAACCGCCGATGAGCTGAACCGGCGGCTGTCGGAGTTGTTCTGGCTGCAGGAGCTGTCCTACGTCCTCTCGGAGTCGATCAAGCTGGAGCGCATCGTCGAGCAGGTGGTGCGCTACGCCATGCGCTTCATCGACGCGCGCGGCGCGCTGGTGGCGCTGGCCGGGGAGAATCCCGAC
This sequence comes from Gemmatimonadales bacterium, assembly GCA_036523455.1. Lineage (GTDB taxonomy): Bacteria > Gemmatimonadota > Gemmatimonadetes > Gemmatimonadales > GWC2-71-9 > DASTHG01. The sequence continues at coordinate 28,108 of DATDED010000243.1, read as the reverse complement.
GATCCGCTCACCATCGCGGCGGCCGAAGGATCGCTGGCCGATCTGCGGGGAACGACGGTCCCGGCGAATGATCCGGGTCTCGTGGCCCGCTCGGCCCGGGGCGAACGACTCGAGCTGATCCGCAACAGCGAGACCGGCGCGCCGCTCGCCAGTGGGTCCACGGTCGAGTCCGCCGCGGCCGTGCCGCTGCGCGCCCATGGGGTCGTGGTGGGGTCCTTGGTGGTCGCCGAACCGCGTGGCGGCGCGCTCGCGCCGGACGACGTGCGCCTCCTGTCCACGGTCGCGACGCACGCCGCCGTCGCGCTCGCCAATGGACGGTTCTTCGATCTCGTGCGGCGCGGCAAGGAGCAGTGGGAAACCACGTTCGATGCCCTCTCCGAAGGGCTCGCGGTGGTGGACGACGCGGGACAGGTACGCCGGGCCAACCGCTCGTTGGCGATCATGGTGGGCCACCCCCTGCCCGAGGTGATCGGGACGCACCTGTGCCACGCCCTGCTGGGCCGCTCGCACGCCCTCGCCCAGATGCTGGACGACGTGCGCCGTGGCGAGCGACCGGCGCCGTTGACCGAGCGCTCCGAGGTCAACGGCCGAACCTTCCGCATCAACGCGGCCCTCATGCCCGGCGCCACCCAGAACCAGGCGTCGGTGGTCCTCGTGCAGGACGTCACCGAGCAGCAGGCGATGGAGGCGCAGCTGATCCAGAGCGAGAAACTGGCCACCGTCGGACAGCTCGTCTCCGGCGTCGCGCACGAGCTCAACAACCCCCTCACCTCGATCGCCGGCCTGTCGGAGTTCCTGCTGGAGCAGAAGGAGCTCGGAACGGGCGACCGCGGCCACCTGCGGGTGATCCACGAGCAGGCGGAACGGGCGGGCCGCATCGTCCGCAACCTGCTCACCTTCGCCCGCAAGGGACCGGCGGAGCGCTCGCGCCTGGACCTGAACGATCTGCTGCAGCGCACCCTGCTGCTCATGAGCTACGACCTGCGGCTGCGCGACGTCGAGACGCAGCTCGAGCTCCCCGACGATCTGCCCGAGGTAATCGGCGACCGCCACGCGCTGCAGCAGGTCGTGCTGAACCTGCTCACCAACGCCGCGCAGGCGGTGGGGGACCTCCCCGAGGATCGCCCGCGCTGCATCCGGCTGGAGACGTGGTCCGACGGGCTCGTGCACCTGCGCGTCACGGACACGGGGCCGGGCGTTCCGCCCAGCCTGGAGCGGCACCTGTTCACCCCGTTCTTCACCACCAAGGAGCCGGGGCACGGCACCGGCCTGGGGTTGTCGATCTCCTACTCGATCGTCGAGTCGCACGGCGGCCATTTGAGCTACGAGCGCGCGCCCCAGGGCGGCGCGTCGTTCCGCATCGATCTCCCCCCGGCGCCCGCGGAGCGTCCCGCCCCGGCGGCACCGAGCCCCGAGCCGTCGCCGCCGCTGCCGCCGGCCTTCGCCAAGCGCGCGATCCTGCTGGTGGACGACGACCCGGCGGTGCGGCGTCTGGTGCAGGCGTTGTTCGGGCGCGAGGGGCATACCGTGGACGTGGCGCGGAGCGCCGAGCACGCGCTCGAGCTCACGGCCGACCACGGCTACGACCTGATCCTCGTGGACGCACAGGTGAGCGCGAAGGGGAAGCTGTTCGTCGAGGAGATGTTGTCGCAGCACCCGGATCTGCGGTCGCGAACGCTGGTGGCGACGGGAGACGTGCGGCCGGCGACCGAAGAGGCGCTGGAGCGCCTCGGCCTGCGTTACGTGCGGAAGCCCTTCAACCTGCGGGATCTGCGCGAGGAAGCCGCGCGGCTCTGGGCGGCGGGTGCGGTCTCGTAGGCTTCCGCCGGCCATCCGAAGCTGCCCAGGTTGACCGCGCCGCCCGGCGCGAACTTGAGACCTTCCCGCAGCAGCAGCGCCCGTTGCAGCACCGCGCTGTGCTCGCCCGACAACGATATCCGTCCGGCCGCGTTGATCACGCGCCACCACGGCACATCGCTGTCCTCCGGCAGCGCCGACAACGCCCATCCCACGGTGCGCGCGGCGCCCGGCCGGCCCGCGAGGCGGGCAACGACACCGTAGGTCGCGACGCGGCCCTTGGGAATATGGCGAACGATGCGGTAGATGCGGTGGTAGAACGGATTCACACGCCGAGACGCGCGCGCCGGGTCGGCGCACCGGAAAGAAGTCTCACCGTGGACGGCACCTGATCACACCGCGTGGAGGACGCAGCTAGGATACCCGCAGCACGTCGTCCAGCAACCCCCCACCCTCCGCCCCCACTATTGACAAAACGTCGTCCAGTGCTCTCCGCTCCCGCGGCCAGGCAAAGCGACGGGTGGCTTCGTCGGGCGCGAGCCACACGAAGGCATCGTGCTCCTCGGACAGTCGCGGTGCGGCACCGGCGGCGACGACCGCGGCGAACGCCGGAATGATCGCGAGCTCGTCGGTGCGGTGCTGATAGAAGCCTTCGATGCGGCTGAGATTGTAGAACCGCTCCGGAGCGAGTCCGGTCTCCTCGCGCAGCTCACGCAGGCTGGCCTGCACCGGCGTTTCGCCCGGCTCGATGGTACCGTGCACGGTTTCCCACGACCCCGGGTTGCGCCCGCGCGCCGAACGGCGCAGCACGAGCACCTCCCACTCCCCTCCGCCTCGCCGCAGCACGAAGGTATCGACGAAACAGACGCGGATCGCGGTCACGCCGGCTTGCGCCGGCCGAGCACGGCCTCGAGGCGGGCCGACAGGGCGCGCGCCCGGAACGGCTTCTGCAGGAAATCGTCGGCCCCGAGCTCGAACACCCGCACCTCGTTGTCCTCGTCGCCCTTGGCCGTGAGCACGATGACCGGAATGGCAGCCGTCGCCGGCCGCGAACGCAGCTGCGACAGCACGCCGTACCCGTCGAGCGCCGGCAGATTGAGATCCAGCACGACGATGTCGGGTCCCACGCGGTCGACCTGATCCAGCGCCTGCACCCCGTCCCGCGCCTCCGACACGTCGTAGCCGTCCCGTTCGAGGAGATCCTTCAGGACCTTGCGCAGGCTGTCCTCGTCGTCCACCAGCAGCACTTTGCGGGGCGCTCCACCACGAGCCGCCCCGGCTCCGCTCCCTGCCTCCTCCAGGAGCTCGAACCCCCCACCGAACGGCTCGGCGACCGGCGCCGAGCCGGCGGCGGGGCTGGGCCGGCCGGGGACGGCCGTGGTCGCGCCGGCGCCTCTGCGGGGGTCCGGAGGAGCGGGCGAGCGGCGGCGGTCGTCCTCGCGCGGCACGTCCACGACCCGCAGCAGGTCCTCGACGGTCGACTCGCCGCGCAGCACGCGGTTCACGCCGCTGCTGAAGAGCGTCGGCATCCCCGCCGCACGCGCCGCGTCGGCGATCCGGTCCGCCGTCTCGCCCGCGGCGATGCGCCGCTCGACCTCGGGCGTGACGGTGAGCACCTCGAGCACGGCGAAGCGGCCGAGGTAGCCGGTCATGGCGCAGTCGGGGCAGCCCGCCGCCCGGTATACCCGCGTGCCGTAGGGGATCCACTTCTTCAGCTCCTCGGGGGGCGGCTCGAGCGAGATCTCCTTGCAGGTGTTGCACAGCTTTCGCATCAGGCGCTGTGCGATGACCCCGCGCAACGCGGCGGCGATCTTGTAGGGCTCGACGCCGATGTCCACCAACCGCGTGACGGCGTTCGCCGCGTCGTTGGTGTGCAGGGTGGACAGGACGAGGTGCCCGGTGAGCGACGCCTGCGTGGCGATCTGCGCCGTCTCGAGGTCGCGGATCTCCCCCACCAGTACCACGTTGGGGTCCTGCCGCAGGATCGACCGCAGCGCCGAGGCGAAGGTGAGCCCCTGTTTCTCCTGCACCTGCACCTGCACGATGCCCGGAATCCGGTACTCGACCGGGTCCTCCACCGTGACGATGTTCACCCCCTCGCTCTTGATCTGATTGATCATCGAGTACAGCGTGGTCGTCTTTCCCGAGCCGGTGGGGCCGGTGACCAGGATGATCCCCTCGTGGTATTGCAGCAGCTTCTGGATCGCCTCGATCTCCGGGGCGTCGAGCCCGAGCGAGTCGAGCGACTTGACGGTCGCGCGGGAATCGAGGATCCGGATGACGACCTTTTCGCCGTGGGCGGCGGGGAGCGTGGAGACCCGGAGATCGATCGGCTGTCCGTTCACCGCGACTCGCGCCCGCCCGTCCTGGGGCCGCAGCCGGTCGGCGATGTCGAGCGACGACATGATCTTGATCCGCGAGATCAGCGGCAGTCCCGCGGCCCGCGGGATCTTCATGACTTGCCGCAGCACACCGTCGATCCGGTAGCGCACCGCCACCCCACCCTCTTCGGGCTCGATGTGGATGTCGCTCGCCCGGGACAGGATGCCCTCGGACAGAATCAGGTCGACGAGCTTGACTACCGGGCGCTCGCTCGCGGCGGCCTCGGTGATGTTGTACTCGTCCGGGGCCTCCTCCTCGAGCTGCACCAGTTCCGCCGATTGCCCCATGTTCTCCAGCAACCGGTCCAGCGCCTTCTCAGGGCGGTACTGCTGATCGATCTGCTCCGTGATCTTGCCGGGGGAAAGCAGGGACATGCGGATCTGGCGCGCCGTGGCGAAGGCGAGCGTCTTCTCCATGTCGAGGTCGAACGGATTAGACGTCGCGATTTCGAGATAGGCGTCGGTGTCCCGGATCGGCAGGACGCGGTAGCGGCGCGCCAGGGCTTCGGGGAGCACCGTCCGGGCGCCGGGGTCGAGCTGCGTCAGGTCGGCGATGGGCAGCCGCGAGCGGGCGACAAGGTGTTCGAGGATCTCTTCGTCGGTCGCCAGTTTCTCGGCTACCACCATTTCCCACAACCATTTCCCGGGCTCGGCCTTGGCGCGCAGCTCGGCCAACCGCTCGGGCGTGAGCACCTCGAGCGATTGGGCCAACCACTCGTCGGGGAAGAAGGTGTCTGGCATAGGGAGGTCTGGCAGGTAACCTAGCGGAAGGGCGCCTCCGGGGGCTAGAGGATGCGCCAGAAGTCCCTGGTGACGTCGAACGCGACGTGCGCCCGGTGGCTCTGCACGCCGTACCCAGCCTCGAGCCGGAACACGCCCAGCCACTCGAGTGCGAGTCCGGCGGTCACGCGCACCAGACCGGTGGACCGCCACGGCGTCGCCGCCACCGGCCGGCCGGCCCACCCCGCGGCCGCGTACGGCGCGAGCATGATGCTGCGCGGCGTGCGCGCCACCGATCCCAACGACAGACTGGGGAACGGCGCCGGCACGCGCCACTCGAGGTGCAGCAGCGCCGCGCCGCGTCCGCCCCATGCCCGGAACTCGTCACCCAGCAGCGTGCCGCGCCCGCCGAGCACGAACGCGCGATGGGCGGGGAGCGACGCGCTCGCGATGCCCCCCTGGGCGCGCGCCAGGATGCGCGTCGCCCCGAGCGGAACCAGCACCAGGCCCGTGCCCGCGAGACGCAGGTAGGTCGCGCCACCGTCCACGCGGCCCGCCTCGAGCGTGAGGTCGTACGCGCGGTCGCGCCGCACTGCGAAGCCCTCGCCGGGGCGGGAGAGGCCGACGCCGACGACATCGAGCGCCGGGCCGCCCAGGGCGGGGTTGGCCCGGTAGGTGCCGGTGGCCGGCGCGGCGCGCACGGCAAGGCTCCGCACCGCCTCGCGCCGGGCCGTGACGCGCCAGCGGGCCCGATCCCCCGCGGGGCCCTCGAGTCCCAGCCGGCCGCCCGTCGCGCGCACGTAGTCGCCGTAGTCGTCTCCGAGTTCCTGGGCCGCGAGCGAGTTCACGATCGGCGCGACGATCGGCACGTCCGCGACGTCCCGGACCTCCCGGTACAGCTCGGCGCTGAGCGCGAGACGCCCCACCGCGAGCCGGCCGGCGAGTGCGGCATCCACCCGGCCGTCGGCGAAGCCGTAGCTTCCGCGGGCCCGCGCCTCGAGCACTCCGGCTCGCCAGACGAGGCCGGCGCCCGGCACCACCCCCTGCACCCGGTTGGCGTGCAGCAAATCGCTCAAGCCCCGCACGGCGAGCCCGCGATGGCGCCAGCCCGACAGCGCGTGCCGCCCGGCGATGGCCGTGGCCTGCGCCCGCACCGCCGCCAGATCGTTGCGCCGCACGGGCTCGGCCACGTCCTGGACGGCGTCGGCCAGCGACGTGGACCAGGGGAAGGTGTCGCGCACCGTCTTGGGAGCCGCGGTGATCTCCGGTCCGGTGAACACGGACGCGCTCACTCCGGTATTGAAGTCGTAGCGGTCCACGTCCCAGCGCCCGCGGATGATGCCGCGCGCTGGCAGATCGAGCAGCGTGGCACGCCGCCGGATCTCGATTTCCTGATGCCGCGGCAGCCACCAGCGGCCCTGATACAGGGCGTTGTCGAGCACGACGCTCACGTCTTCGAGCGTGGGATCCACGTACGCGACCGCGGTGAAGTTGAACGCCAGGCGCACGAGGTCGGCGCTGCCGGCGTCCAGGTAGGCGGTGCCGACGATGCGCGGCGCCTGGAAGTCCCGCGGCCGGAAGCGCAGCGCGATGACGCGGATCTCGCGCTCCGGCAAGGCGACGACGACCGTGTCGCCCGCGGCGTAGTCGTACAGCACCGGACCGCCGGGCGCCAGCGGATGCGGCACGTCGCGCACCTCGTCGCCCTCGCCCAGCCGGATGGTGCGGCCAAACCCGTTCTGCACGATGCCGAGGTGATCCTGATGGTAGACGATGTCGGTGGGAAGCTCAGCGCGATCGCGCCACCCGATGATGCGCTGCTTGCTCGCGCCCGGGGCTTTCCAGTACACTTCCAACTCGAGCTGGTCCGCCTTGATCAGACGCGGGGGCTGGTCGAGGTCTTCTCCGAACGCGCCGAGGAAGAATAGGAATCCATGCGCCCGAGCCCGATAATCGTGCAGCGACGTGTCGGCGGCCGAGCCTGCCCGCCGCGCGATGGCGCGATCGGCGAGCGCGAGGGCCTCGGGCGTGTTCCACCGTTGCGCCCGCGCCCCGGCAGGGAGCATCACGGCGAGGACCAGCGCGGACAGCAATCGCACGGGCGCCAACTTACCCGCCGGCTCCTGTGCGCGGCAAGCGCGACCGTCTTCGCCGTCGCGTGCGGCGGCAACGGCACCGGGCCGTCCCAGGGGGTGACCCGCGCCGCGCTCCTCGCCATCGGCCGGGACACGGCGGCCGAGCCCAGTGGCACGCTTTGCAGCTTCAAGAACAATCTGCTCAGTCATTGTGCGATCACGCACTCCGACAGCGTCCACACGGTGTTCGCCGCCTTCACGTTCTTCCCCCATAGCGTCGTCTCGCGCAACGACACGTTGCTGGCCGATACGTCCACGATCGTGCTGACCCTCACGGTATCACCCGGCAGCTACGAGTTCACCATCAGCCCGGCCGGATTGGTATTCAACCAGTCGAACGAGCCCATCGTCGACGTGTCGTTCGGGAGCTACGGGGACCCGTCCGTATACACCCAGAGTTCCAAGTACGCTTCGACGTCCGCCTTCATTCAAGCGCTGGGGGTGTGGCACGAGCGCACCCCGGACCACTGGTTCCTGGGCCGCAACAGCACCCTCACGGGGCCGTCGACCGTCAGCAGCGCCATCGAAGGACCCGGCACCCACCTGCTCGCCGCCCCGAAGTGAGCGATCCGCGCGCCGACTTCCTGACCCGCGCGCAGCGGGGCGGCGTGGTCCCGCTGGCGCGCGAGATCGTGCTCGACGCCGACACGGCCGTGGCGGCCTACGCCAAGATCGCCCGGCCGCCGTTCGGGTTCCTGCTGGAGTCCCTGACGGGTGGTGAGCGCTGGGCGCGCTATACGTTCCTCGGGACCGAGCCGCGCGAGGCCTGGCGGTATCGCGGACGCTCGGTGGAGCGCTGGACGGCCGAGAGCGGCTGGCGGCCGGCCGGCGAAACGGACGATCCCATCGACCACATCGGGGCCCGGCTGCGCCCGCTCGCCCCGGTCGCTGTCCCCGGGCTGCCGCCGTTCAGCGGCGGCGCCGTGGGCTACCTGGGCTACGATCTGGTGCGCGCCATCGAGCGGCTCCCCGCCCCGCCACCCGACTCGCTCGATCTCCCCGATGCGCTCGTGATGATCGCGGACAGCCTCGTGGTGCTCGACAACCTGTTCGGGCGCGCCATCGTCGTGGCGAACGTCGAGATCCCCGCCGACGCGTTGGCCCGCGAGCGCGTCCGGTTGTACGAGGCGGCGGAAGCGCGCCTCGACACACTGGTCGAGCGATTGACGCAGCCCCATCCGCTGGCGCCGCTCCCGTGGCCCGAGCGTCCGCCGACCCTGCCGGCACCGGCCCGCAGCCGCTACGCCCGGGCGGACTTCGAGCGCGACGTGGCGCGCATCCTCGAGCACATCCGCGCCGGCGACACGTTCCAGACGGTGCTGTCGCGCCGCCAGGAGATCCCCGGCGCGGTGGACCCGTTCAGGGTGTACCGCTATCTGCGGGCCCTGAATCCCGCCCCGTATCTCTTCTACTTGACGCTCGACGACGTCGCGCTCGTGGGCAGCTCCCCCGAAGTGCTGGTGCGGGTCACCGGGCGGGAGGTGACCGTGCGCCCGATCGCGGGAACGTGCCGGCGCGGTACCACCCCCGAGGAGGACGAAGCGCTGGCGCGGGCGCTCCGCGCGGACAGCAAGGAAACGGCGGAGCACCGCATGCTCGTGGACCTGGGCCGCAACGACGTGGGACGCGTGGCGGCCTTCGGCAGCGTGCGGGTGTCGGAGCTGATGGGCGTGGAGCGCTACTCCCATGTCCAGCACCTGGTGAGCGAGGTGCGCGGCACCTTGCGGGATGGCTACGACGCGCTCGATGCGTTCAAGGCGTGCTTCCCCGCGGGCACCGTGACCGGCGCTCCGAAGGTGCGGGCGATGGAGATCATCGACGCCCTGGAGCCGGAGCGGCGCGGGCCCTACGCGGGCGCCGTGGGATATGTGGGCTGGGGCGCCGCGACGCTCGACACGGCGATCGCGATCCGCTGCGCCGTGGTACGTCCGCAGGGGGTGGTGGTTCAGGCCGGGGCCGGCATCGTGGCGGACTCCGATCCGGCCCGCGAGTTCGCCGAGACCGAGGCGAAGGCGGAGGCCGTCCTGCGGGCGGTCGCCTGCGCGCTCGCGTGAGACGCGCGATTCCGTCCCCGTAGGTTCGGGGTATATTTTCGCATCGTGTTCAAGCTGCTGAGCACTTCCGGCGACCAGTCGATCGAGCTCGCGCCGGGCCGCACGCTGGTCGTCGGCCGGGCCGTCACCAGCGACGTGCCCATCTACGATCCCACCATCTCCCGCCGCCACGCCGAGATCACCCTCGTCGCCGGCGGCGTCCGGGTGAAGGATCTCGGCTCCTCGAACGGCACGTTCCTGAACGGGGCGCGCATCACCCAGGCCGACGCCGGCGCCAACGACGTCGTCACGTTCGGGAAGGTCGCCTTCAAGGTCGCGGGGATCACGCCGCCCGTCCGTCCCTCGGCCCCCTCGCCCGAAGTGGGCACGACCGGCGGGTCGCGCGCCATGCCGCAGGGGACGATCGTCCGACAGCTGCCCGTCAGTCCCTCGTCGGGCGGGGTGAAGGCGATCGCCCTCGAAACCGGCCCCGCGGCGGTGGGCGCGTCGCATCTCAAGGTGAAGGCGGAGAACGAGACCGAGCGTCGCGAGAAGAAGCTCGAGCTGCTGCTCGAGATCTCCAAGGAGCTCTCGCGCCAGCAGGAGCTGGATCAGCTGCTGCACAAGGTGGTGGACGTCACGTTCCAGATCATGAACGTGGACCGGGTATCGATCCTGCTGCTCGACCCCCGGACCAAGGAGCTGGTCCCCAAGGTCTCCCGCAGCCGCACCGGCGACACCAACGCCGCCAAGCTCGTCCCGCAGTCGATCGCGCGGAAAGCCGTGGAGGACCGCGTCGCGATTCTCTCCGACAACGCCGCCGCCGACGACCGTTTCAAGGGCAAGTCGATCCTCATTCAGAGCGTGCGCAGCGCGATGTGCACACCGCTGCTTGGCTCCGACCAGCAGGCCCTGGGCATCATCTACGTCGACAACCAGACCGCGATCCACTCGTTCACCGACGAAGACCTGGAGTTCCTCATCGCCTTCGGCAACATCGTCACCACGGCCGTGGAGAACTCCCAGCTCTCCGAGCGCATCCGCCGCGAAGCGATGGTGTTGTCGAACTTCCAGCGCTATTTCGCTCCCAACGTCGCGGCCCAGATCGCCCAGCAGGAAGGCGCCGTCACCCTGGGCGGGGACAAGCGGCCGGTCGTGATCTTCTTCTCCGACATCCGCGGCTTCACCCCGATGTCCGAGAACATGAATCCGGACGAGGTGGCTCACCTCCTGACCGAATACTTCACCGAGATGGTGGAGATCGTGTTCGAGCACTCGGGCTCGCTCGACAAATTCATGGGCGACGCCATCATGGCGCTGTGGGGCGCGCCGATCGCCCATGAGGACGACGCCGACCGCGCCATGCAGTGCGCGATCGACCAGCTCAACGCGCTCGAGAAGATGAACGCCAAGTGGAAGGAACAGGGCCGCCCGCCGATCAAGATCGGCGTCGGCATCAACTTCGGCGAAGTGTTCGCCGGCAACTTCGGCTCCGACCGGCGCCTCGAGTACACCGTGATCGGCGACGCCGTGAACACCGCCAGCCGGCTCTGCTCGGTCGCCGGTGCCAACGAGATCCTCATCGCCGAGCCGTTCTACAAGGCGCTGAAGAACCCCCCGGCGGTCGAAGCCCTGGAACCGATGCAGGTGAAGGGGAAGACGAAGCCGGTGCCGGTCTACCGCGTGAAACGGTAGGGCCGCCCGAACTTCGCCAGCAGGTCGATCACCAGCCGCAGCGGCAGCCCCATCACCCCGAAGACATCACCCTCGATGCGGGCGATCAGGGCGCCGCCCAGCCCCTGCACCGCGTACGCCCCCGCCTTGTCGAGCGGCTCTCCCGTCGCGACATAGTCGCACAGCGCCGCCTCGTCGGCGGGCCGGAACGTGACGGCGGTAACATCGAGCGCCTGCTCCAACCGTCCGCCAAGGGTGACCGTCACCCCGGTGAGGACCTGATGGGTCCGGCCCTGGAGCCGCAGCAGCATCCCCACCGCGCCGGCCGGATCCGCCGGCTTACCGAACACCTCGCCGTCCAGCACGACCTCGGTGTCGGCCGCGAGGACGAGCGCGCCGGGGCGCCGCCGGGCCACGGCCTCCCCCTTCTCCCGCGCCACCCGCAGGACGTAGTCGCGCGGCGCCTCGCCCGGGTGCACCACTTCATCGATGCCCGAGGGCTCGACCTCGAATGGAATACGCAACATCTCGAGCAGCTGGCGCCGCCGCGGGCTCGAGCTCGCCAGCACGATGGGAGAATCCGCCGGCGGCACGTCCGTCACTCGCTGCGCCGCAGCGACGGGCCGGGATCGTGCACCACGGGGGGAACCGTGCGGAGGTAGCGGTAGATCGCCCGCAGGTCGTCGTCGGTCATCCGGGTGAACGCGCCCCACGGCATGGGCGACTGCGGGATGAGCTTCCCCTGTCGAAACCGGGCGACGAACTGGTCCTCGCTCCACGCCGCGATCCGGCCGGTCCGGGGCTCGGGCGTGAGATTGGGCGGCACGGCCACGAGCCCGGGCGCTCCCTCCGCGTCGATCGGCGTTCCGCCGGCGAGCAGCGGTCCGGTATACGAGCCGTCGACGTGACTCCGCTCCGTGTGGCATCCCGTGCATTCCGCCACGACCCTCACCAGGTACGCCCCTCGTTCCACCGTAGGTCCGGGCGGCGGACTCTCCGCCGGCGGCGTGCCACTCGGGCCGATCGGCTTGATCACGAACGCCAGGACGGCTTTGCCGAGGAAGTTGATGTCGTGGGGAGGGATGGCGCGCCGCACCGGCGGCTGCGAGCGGAGGAACGACACGATAGCAAGGAGGTCCGCGTCGCTCAGGTCCTGCGCGGCCATGAACGGCACCGCGGCGCGGCCGCTGGGCAGCACGCCGAAGCGCAGCAAGCGGGCGATCTGGCCGTCGCTCAAGCGGCCGATGCCCGTCTCCGAATCGGGGGTGAGGTTCGGAGCGCGGAACGTCCCGACGGGCAGGTGGAACGCGAAGCCGCCGGCCAGTGGCGGCTGCTCGCCTCGGTCCAGGGCGGCGACGGTCTCCGCCGTGTTGTGGCAATAGGCGCAGTGCGCCGGCCCGTAAACCAGGTACCGCCCGCGGGCGATCACCGCCGAATCGGTGCTGGCCCGGATGTCGGGCAGGGACACGTCGAAGGTGCGGTCCCAGCGCAGCAGGACGACGAGGACCATGACGACGATGAGGAGGACCAGGGCGGCAACGACGTTCAACAGGATCTTGCGGAACACGTCATCGCTCCAGAATCAGGGTCACCGGTCCGTCGTTCACCAGCTCCACGTCCATCATGGCGCCGAACTCCCCGGTCGCCACGGCGACGCCGAGCGGTGCGGCGCGCTCGCCGAGCAGCGCCACGAACCGCTCGTAGAGCGGGATGGCCACCTCGGGCGGCGCGGCCGCGATGAAGCTGGGTCGCCGTCCCTTGTGGGCGTCCCCATACAGCGTGAACTGGGAGACGACCAGCACCCCGGCGCCGCCCAGCTCTTCCAGTCCACGATTCATTTTGCCCGCATCGTCGGCGAAGAGCCGCAGCGACAGGATCTTCTCGGCCATCCAGGCCAGCGTCGCGTCGGTATCGGTGGGAGCAAACCCCGCGAGCACCACGAATCCCGTGCCGATCTCTCCCGCGACGCGCCCCTCGATCCGAACGGAGGCGCGGGAGACGCGCTGCAGGACCACCTTCATTCCACCGTGACGCTCTTGGCCAGGTTCCTCGGCTGGTCCACGTCGCAGCCGCGGCGCACGGCGATGTAGTAGGCGAGCAGCTGCAGCGGCAGGACCGAGAGCACCGGCGTGAGCAGGTCGAGGGTTTCGGGGATCGAGAACGCGTGTTCGGCCAGGCCCGCCACGCCTGTATCGCCGTCGGTGACGACCGCGATCACTCGGCCCCCGCGCGCCTTCACCTCTTCCACGTTCGAGAGCACCTTCTGATAGACCGCGTCGCGGGGCGCGATGAACACCACCGGCATCCGGTCGTCGATCAGGGCGATCGGCCCGTGCTTCATCTCGGCGGCGGGATACCCCTCGGCGTGGATGTAGGAGATCTCCTTGAGCTTCAGCGCCCCTTCGAGCGCCACCGGGAAGTTGTAGCCGCGGCCCAGGTAGATCACGTTCGTCGCGCGGATCATGCGCTCCGCCTGCTGCTCGACTTCCGGCGCCTTGGCGAGGGTACGCTCGACGAGCTCCGGCAACCGTGCCAGCGCACGGACCACCTCGCGCCCCTGGAGAATCGAGAGCGTCCGCAGCCGCCCCATCTTGAGCGTGAGCAGAGCCAGCGCGGCGATCTGGCTGGTGAACGCTTTGGTGGAGGCGACGCCGATCTCGGGACCGGCGTGCAGGTAGATGCCCCCGTCGACCTCCCGCGCGATCGTGCTGCCCACCACGTTGACGAGACCCAGGGTGCGGGCCCCGCGCCGCTTCGCCTCGCGCAACGCCGCCAGGGTGTCCGCCGTCTCGCCCGATTGCGAGATCCCCACCACCAGCGTGCGGTCGTCCACGATCGGGTTGCGATAGCGGAACTCCGAGGCGTACTCGACCTCGGTCGGCAGCCGCGCCAGCTCCTCCATCATGTATTCGCCGATCAGCCCGGCGTGCCACGACGTGCCGCAGCCCGTGAACACTATCCGGTTGACGCGCTGCAGCTCCTCGTCGGAGACGTTCAGCCCGCCCAGGTGCACGTCGCCTTCCTCTTCGAGCAGGCGTCCGCGCAACGTGTTGCGCAGGCTCTCGGGCTGCTCGAGGATCTCCTTCAGCATGAAGTGCGCGTGGCCGCCACGCTCGATGGTGCCCACGTCCCATTCCACCCGCGTGACCGCCTTGACCTTCTCGACGGCGGCGAGATCGAGGATGCGGTAGTCATCGGGCCGCACGATGGCCACCTCGCCGTCGTCTAGATACACGACCGACCGCGTGTACGACAGCACGGCGGCGGCATCGGAGGCCACGAAGTGTTCGCCCGAGCCGATCGCCACGAGCAGCGGCGAGCCGCACCGGGCCGCGACGATCGTGTCTGGCTCCCGGGTCGACACCACGCCGATCCCGTAGGTGCCCTGCACCTGCTGCAGCGCCGCCACCACGGCATCGCCCAGCGAGGCCCCCGCCCCGTGCAGCTCCTCGATCAGGTGGGCCAGCACCTCGGTGTCCGTCTCGGAGCGGAACACGTGGCCCCGTCCCGTGAGCGCCTTCCGCAGCGCGGTGGCGTTCTCGATGATGCCGTTGTGCACGACGGCGAGCGTGCCGCCACAGTCCGAGTGCGGGTGGGCGTTCACGTCGGTGGGCGCCCCGTGGGTGGCCCAGCGGGTGTGCGCCAGCGCGGTGCGGCCCGCCGGGAGCCGGCTGCCCAGCACCTGCTCCAGCGCGGAGATCTTCCCGGCCGCCTTGACCACCTCGAGGCGGCCGTCGCCCACGACGGCGATGCCGGCCGAGTCGTACCCGCGGTACTCGAGTCGCTTCAGGCCTTCCAGGACGATTGCGGCGGCCTGCTTGCGACCGGTGTACCCTACGATTCCGCACATAGGTTTCGTCCCACGTCCACCAGCTGCCGCGCTTCCGCCGCCGTCGGCGCCTCCGCGATCAACCGGATGATCGGCTCGGTGTTCGAGGGCCGCACGTGCAGCCAGCGGTCGCGCCAGCCCAGCCGCAGTCCGTCGCGCTCGTCCACCGTCGCATCCGCGAACCGCGCCCGCAGGGCCGCGTAGACCTGTGTCAGTCCCGACGTCCGGCTCCGCGGCACCTTGTCCTTCACGATCGCGTACCGCGGCGAGGCCGCCACCAGCTCGCTCACGCGGCGCCCGTCCCGCGCCAGGAGCGTGAGGATCAGCGCGGCTCCGACCGGCGCGTCGCGTCCAACGTGGAGCGCCGGGTACATCACGCCGCCGTTTCCCTCCCCCCCGATCGGCGCGCCACGCTCGATCATCGCCCGCGCCACGTGGGCTTCACCCACCGGCGCCCGGACGACCAGGGCGCCGCAGTCGCGCGCCGCGTCTTCCACGACGAGACTGGTCGAGAGGTTGCACACCACGACCCGCGACTCGGGCGTCGTGTCACCGGCAGCGCCTTTACCCTTCCCTCTTCCCCCTTCCCCCTTCCCGTTTCCTCCCAGCACCGCTCTGACCGCGAACGCCAGCGTGTAGTCCTCTCCGATCGGCTCCCCCTGCTCGTCTACGAGGGCGAGACGGTCCACATCGGGGTCCACCGCCATGCCGATATCCGCCTGCACCCGCTGCACCACGGCCCCCAGCGCCCCGAGCTGCTCCGGGATGGGCTCGGGAGGCCGCGGGAACCGGCCGTCGGTCTCGAGATTGATGCCGGCGACCTCGCAGCCGAGCCGCTCGAGCAAGGCCGGCATGATGGCTCCGCCCGCTCCGCGGCAGGTGTCGAGCGCGACCCGGAAGTGGCGCTTGCGTACCCGCGCCGTGTCCACGCCGGCCAGCCGCACTACCGCGGCCAGGTGCCGCTTCAACGCCTCTCCGTCGGTGATGACGGCGCCGAGGTTGCCATGGTCGGCGCGGGGAATCGGTCCCTCGGCGACCAGGGCACGTACCTGCGCCCCCGCTGTCTCGTCGATGAAGACGCCGTCGGGGCCCACGAACTTGAGGGCGTTCCACTCGATCGGGTTGTGACTCGCGGTGAGGATGATCCCCCCCGCGGCGCGATGATGCTCCACCGCGAGCTGCGCGGAGGGCGTGGTGGTGAGTCCGATGTCGATCACATCGCATCCGACCGACACGAGTCCGGATGATGCCGCCTGCATGAACATGGGGCCCGACGTCCGCGCGTCGCGGCCCAGGACGATCCGGGGACGGCGCGCGCCCCCCGTGCGGGCCCACGCGCCGAAGGCGGCCGCGTAACGGGCGACGAGCTCGGGAGTCAGGTCCTTGCCGACGATGCCGCGGATTCCGGAGACGCCGACCATCAAGGTGTCGGGCATGGCCGGAACGTTACGGGAGGACGGAACGCCGCGTCAACCGACGGGCTGGGGAGCGCGTCCGGCGGACAGGTCGGGGGTGGGAATGGGGAGGTGATGGATGTCGGGGAAGGCGTCCAGGAACCCGTCCACAGCCGTGGCATCCCACTGGACCCCCCGCTGCCGGCGCAGCTCGTTCAGGGCCTCCTCGACCGGCAGCGAATGCCGGTAGGTCCGCTCGCTCGTCATCGCGTCGAACGCATCCGCCACCGAGACGATCCGGACGATCGCCGGGATGGCGTCTCCCTGCAGGCCGTCCGGCAGCCCCTTGCCGTCCACGCGCTCGTGATGCGAGCGCACGATCGCGATGGCGCCGGGACGGTCCCGCAGCAACGGTCCGAGAACGCGCGCGCCGATCACCGTGTGCTCCATGATGTGGCGGTACTCCTCGGGGGTCAGCTTCGCCGGCTTGTGCAGGATCTCCTCGCTCACGCCGATCTTGCCGAGGTCGTGGAGCCGCGCGCCCAGCCGGACGGTGTCGATCGTCTCTTCATCGAACCCGAGCCGCCGGGCCGTCTGCACCGCGTACTCCGCGACGCGCAGCGAGTGGCCGCGCAGGTAGGCGTCCTTCTCTTCGAGCGCCTGGGCGAGCGCCTCGACCCGGTCGAGGAACAGCTCCTTGATGCGCCGCTCCTGCGCGTGCACCCGCGCCTCGAGCTCCGCCCGGTAGCCCTGCAGCTCCAACCGCAGCTGGCGGCGCTGCAGCGCCTGGTCCACCCGGGCGCGCACCTCGCCCAGGTTGAACGGCTTGCTGACGTAGTCGAGCGCGCCAAGCTTGAGGCATTTGACGGCGGTGTCCACGTCGGCGACGGCGCTGACCATCACGACCGCCGTGTCGGGCCAGCGCTTGAGGAGGTGGGGCAGCAGCGTGGCGCCGTCCATTTCCGGCATGCGGAGATCGGAGATCACGAGGGGCGCGGGCTCCATCTCCATCTCCCGCAACGCCTCGACCCCGGTACCGGCCTCGCGCACGCGGAACCCGTCACCCTCGAGCAGGTGGGCGATCACGCGTCGCAGCCGCGGTTCGTCATCCACCACGATGCAGGAAAGCCCGTTTCGGCCCGTCATCACGGGCTAACGTAAGGGTCGCTTGCTCGCGGCGAAAGGCGTCGGTACGTTCCCGGCCATGACCAAGGCGTTTGACGCGGATTTACGGCGCCGGATGGGCACGCGGGCCGTGCATGGCGGGATGGTGCCCGACCCGCTCGCCGGGGCGGTGATGACGCCTATCTACCAGACCTCGACCTACGTGCAGGAGGGGCTGGGCCGTCACAAGGGCTACGAGTACGGCCGTACCCGCAACCCGACGCGCGAGGCCCTGGAGCGCAGCGTGGCCGCCCTCGAGGGGGGGCGGCACGGGCTCGCCTACGGCTCCGGCCTCGCCGCGGTGGACGCGCTGATGAAGCTGCTCTCCGCGGGCGACCACGTCGTGAGCGGTGAGAACGTGTACGGCGGCACCCACCGCCAGATGACGCTCATCTGGTCCCGGCTCGGGCTGACGTTCACGTTCGTGGACGGGGGAGACACGGACGCGGTCGCCGCCGCCGTGACCCCGCGCACGAAGCTGATCTACGCCGAGACCCCGACCAACCCGATGATGCGGCTGTGCGATCTCGCCGCCACGGCGGAGATCGCCAAGCGCGCCGGCGCGCTGCTCGTCGTGGACAACACGTTCGCCACGCCCTGCTTCCAGCGCCCGCTCGAGTTCGGCGCCGATCTCGTGCTCCATTCGACCACCAAGTATCTGAACGGCCACAGCGACATGGTGGGCGGGATGCTGGTGACGCCGCGCGACGACCTGGCCGAGCGGCTGGCGTTCATCCAGAACGGCTCCGGCGCGGTCCCGGGGCCGTTCGACTGCTGGCTGGCGTTGCGCGGCATCAAGACGTTCCCGCTGCGCATGCGCCAGCACGACGCCAACGGCCGCCGCGTCGCCGAGTGGCTGTCGCACAATCCGCGCGTACGGCAGGTGTACTATCCGGGCCTCCCCTCCCACCCTCAGCACGACCTCGCCTGCCGGCAGATGAGCGGGTTCGGCGGCATGCTCTCGGTCGAGCTGGGTGACCCCGCGTTCGCACGGCGGGTAGTGGAGCGCACCAAGGTGTTCGCCCTGGCCGAGTCGCTGGGCGGCGTGGAGAGCCTGATCGGCCACCCCGCGTCGATGACGCATGCCAGCGTCCCGCCGGAGCTGCGGCAGAAGATGGGGCTCACCGACAGCCTGATCCGGCTCTCGGTGGGAATCGAGGATATCGAGGATCTGATCGAGGATCTGGACCAGGCACTCGCCGCCGGGTAGCGAAACACGCGCGGGACCGGTTCGTAGTGAGACGTTCAACTCTGCGGAGTCTTCCATGACCGATGCCACCAGCGGCGGCCTGCCGGCAGCGCGGCCCCGCAAGATCCTCACCCAGATCGCCCCCGTCGCCTGGGAGCATCCGGCCGACCGGGCCGCGCTCCAATCGCTCCGCTCCGTGCCGGGCTTCGACGAAGTCCTGAAGAAGATCTACGGCTTCCTGGGCGAGCGCGGCGTCCGCCTCCTGTTCCAGGCCGATGCCGTTCGCGTGGGACCCACGCAGTTCCCGAGACTCAACCAGCTCTATACCGACGTCCTGACCACCCTGGACTGGTCGGTGCGCCCCGAGCTCTTCGTTGCCCAGACGCCGTTCGCGAACGCCGGCGCCTTCGGCATGGACAAGCCGTTCATCGTGATCAACTCCGGCGCGCTGACCCTGCTGGACGACGACGAGATGCGCTCACTGCTCGGCCACGAGCTGGGACACGTCATGAGCGGGCACGCGCTGTACCACACGCTGCTCGTGCTGTTGCTGAACGTCAGCTTCTCGGCGCTCCCCTTCCTCGCCGGGATCGCCATTCTCCCGATCCAGCTCGCCCTGCTCGAGTGGTTCCGCAAGAGCGAGCTGTCGTCCGACCGCGCCGGTCTGCTCGCCACGCAGGACCCGGTCGCCTCGCTGCGGATGAACCTCAAGTTCGCCGGCGGCGGCGACATGAAGCAGATGGACCTGAACGCCTTCCTCGTCCAGGCGAAGGAGTACGAGGAGACCGGGGGCGCGCTGGATCGCGTCTTCAAGATCCTCGGCGTGCTGCTGCGCACCCACCCGTTCAACACGGTCCGGGCGGCGGAGCTACAGCGCTGGGTGGAAGCGGGCGAGTACGACCGCATCCTGCGCGGCGAATACCCGCGGCGCGGGCCGGACGCCGAGCAGCGCCCGCTGGAGAAGGACTTGGACGACGCGCGCGAACACTACATGAAGGAAGCCAAGGCGGTCGTGAACGAGGTCGTCGACTCCGCCAAGCGCGCCGCGCAGGCGTTTTCGGACGCCATGAAGAAGAAGTGAGGGTACTGGTCGTCGGAGGGGGCGGCCGCGAGCACGCCCTCTGCTGGGCGCTGAACGCGGACGACCCCTCGACGACCCTGTTTGCCGCTCCCGGCAACCCCGGCACCGCCGGACTCGCCACCAATCTCGCCGTCGCCGCCACCGACCTGGACGGCCTCGTCGCGGCCGCTCGCGATCACCGCATCGACCTCGTCGTGGTCGGTCCCGAGGCGCCGCTCGCCGCGGGCCTGGTCGACCGCCTGCGGACAGCGGGACATTCCGCCTTCGGCCCCACCGCGGCGGCCGCCCGGATCGAGTCCTCCAAGTCCTTTGCGAAAGACGTGATGGCCAGCGCCGGCGTGACGACCGCCGCGAGTCGCGCGTTCACCGAGGTCGGTCCCGCCCTGGCGCACATCGAGCGCCACGCCGAGCCTCTGGTCGTCAAAGCCTCCGGGCTCGCGGCCGGCAAGGGCGCGGTGGTGTGCGCGACGCGGAGCGAAGCCGCTGTCGTCGCCCGCGACCTGCTCGAGTCCGGCATCCTCGGGGAGGCGGGCCGAGAAATCGTCGTCGAGACGTTCCTCGAGGGTGAGGAGCTTTCGGTCCTGGCCCTCACCGACGGCGAGCGGCTCCTGATCCTGCCGGGTGCGCAGGACCACAAACGATTGGGAGAGGGCGACACGGGTCCCAACACTGGGGGTATGGGCGCCTACTGCCCGGTGAGCCTCGCCACCCCCGCCTTGCTGGAGCGGGTGCGGCGTGAGGTGCTGGTACCGACCCTGGCGGAGCTGGCGCGGCGCGGCTGCCGCTACAGCGGCGTGCTGTATGCGGGACTGATGATCGGCGCCGACGGCACGCCGTGGGTGCTCGAGTTCAACTGCCGCTTCGGCGATCCGGAGACGCAGGTCCTGCTTCCGGTCCTGCCGCGCGGCTCCACCGCGCACCTCGCCGCCATCGCCGCCGGCACCTGGCGACCCGAATCCACCGTGCTCACGGCGAACCGCGCGGCGGTGACGACGGTGCTCGCCGCGCGCGGCTATCCCGACCGTCCGGAGAAGGGCGCCGTCATCGACATACCCGCCCTCCCGCCCGACGTGCTGCTGTTCCACGCGGGAACCACCCGTGATGCGGGCGGAGCGCTGCGCGTCGCGGGGGGCCGGGTGCTCAACGTCACCGCCCTGGCGCCGACCGTCGCCGCGGCCGCGGCGGCCAGCCGGGCGGCGTGCGAGCGGATCACGTTCGACGGCAAGACGTGGCGCGGCGACATCGCGCGGCGGGAGATCGATCGGAGCCGGGATCGTGCCGGAGCTGCCTGAAGTCGAGACGATCGTCCGCGACGTGGCGCCGCGGCTCGTGGGGCGTCGCATCCGTTCTGCCCGGCTGACCAAGACCGACGTGTTGCGCGGGGTGTCCCGCCCGCGACTGGTGCGCACCCTCACCGGCAACACCGTGCGGTCGGCCTCGCGCCGGGCGAAACACGCCGTCTTCCTGCTGCAGAGCGGCCACCGCATGATCGTCCAGCCCCGGATGACGGGGTCCCTGATCGTCTACGACCGGCCGCTCACCCCCGATGAAGCCCGCTATGCGGTGCTGACCTGCTCCCTGGCCGGCGGCGGCCTGTTCGTGTACCGCGACGTGCGCCGCCTCGGCACCGTGTGGCTGCTCGACGAGCGCGGCTGGAACGCCTACACCGCCCGGCTCGGACCCGAGCCGCTCGAGCCCGGATTCACGCCTGGCGTGCTGGCCAGGGCATTCGCCGGCACGCGCGCCGCGGTGAAGAAGGCCATCATGGATCAGCGGCGCCTCGCCGGCGTCGGCAACATCTACGCCAACGAGGCGCTGTTCGACGCGCGCATCGATCCCTCCCGCCCGGCCAACCGCCTCACCACCGCGGAGGTCGAGACACTGCACGGCGCCATCGTCGAGATCCTGCAACGCGCCCTGCGGGCGTCGGGGACCACCGTGCGGGACTATCGCACCGGTACCGGAGCATCGGGCAACTTCCAGCTGGAGCTCAAGGTCTACGACCGCGGGGGCGAGCCGTGCGTTCGCTGCGGCCGGCGGCTCGTGACTACCCACGCCATCGACCTGCGCCAGACCACCCTCTGCGCCTTCTGTCAGCGGTAGTCTGACTGGCGTCGCATCAGCGCCCCGCTACCTTCTCCGCGAGTTCCCCCGTGAGGTTTCCGATGCGGTTCCTGGTCTGCGCCATCGCCCTGACACTCGCGGCTCCGGTGCGCGTTCCCGCGCAGGAGTCTTCCCCGGGCGAGCGGCTGCCGGTGGTCAAGCACGTCCTGCCCAACGGGATGACATTCCTGTTCCTGCGTCGCAGCGGCGCGCCGACCGTCTCCTTCGTCACGCACTTCCGCGCCGGCGGCGTGGACGAGTGGACCGGGATTTCGGGTACCGCCCACCTGTTCGAGCACATGCTGTTCAAGGGGACCCATTCGATCGGCACGACCGACGACGCGGCCGAGCAGGCGCTGTTCCCCGCGATCGACGCGGTGGCCGACTCGTTCACCGCCGAGTTCCGCAAGGGCGCCGGCGTGGACAGCGCCCGCCAGGAAGCCCTGCGCGGCCGTCTCAAGCAGCTCGAGGATTCGGCGCGTCATTTCGTGGTCTCCAACGAGCTGGATCGCATCCTCACCGAGAACGGCGCGCAGTTTCTCAACGCCTCCACCGGGAACGACCTGACCAACTACTTCTTCCAGCTCCCGGCCAACCGCGCCAAACTCTGGTTCGTGCTGGAAAGCGACCGCATCAGGAACCCCGTGCTGCGCGAGTTCTACTCGGAGCGCGAGGTCGTGATGGAAGAGCGCCGGTTGCGCGTGGAGACGCAGCCGGCCGGCCTGCTGCGGGAGGAGTTCCTCCAGGCGGCGTTCCGCGCCCACCCCTACGGACGGCCCGTGGTTGGCGTCGCGAGCGAGATCCAGGCGGTCACGCGCCAGGCCGCCCAGGAGTACTTCAGGCGGTTCTACGGACCGAACAACGCCGTCGTCGCGATCGTGGGCGACATCGACGTGGACTCGATGACCGCGTGGGCGGACGCCTACTTCGCCGACGTGCCGCCGGGCGAGCCGCACCGGCCGGTCGTGACCCAGGAGCCGGCGCAGCACGGCGAGCGCCGCATCGACGTCGAGTTCGACGCCAACCCGCAGGTCCTGATCGGCTACCACGTACCGAGCGCCCGGCACGCCGACGCGCCGGCGCTGCAGGTCCTATCGGCCGTGCTGACCAGCGGGCGGACCTCCCGGCTCTACCAGCGCCTCGTCATCCGCGACCGGGTCGCCACGTCGGTCTCTTCCGGTCAGTCGCCGGGACAGCTCTATCCCAGGCTCTTCACGTTTTCCGGAGTGCCGATCGCCCCGCACACGACGCAGGAGATCGAAACCGCCGTGTACGAAGAGCTGGGCCGCCTCGAGCGCGAGCCGCCCAGCGCGGCGGAGCTGGAGCGCGTACGCAACCAGGTACAGGCGGGCGCCATCCAGCGCCTGCAGGACAACTTCGGGCTCGCGTTTCAGCTGTCCCAGAGCGAAGCCCTGTGGTACGACTGGCGGCAGACCTTCCGGGACGGTGCCGCCGTCGCCCGCGTGACCGCGGCCGACGTGCAGCGCGTGGCCCGGACCTATTTCGCGAAATCCAACCGCACCGTCGCGACCCTGGTGCGTCCGGCAGCGGCTGATTCGACCGGAGGGACCCGCTGATGCGCACCCTCACCCTCGCCGGCTTCCTGGTTTGCGCCGCGCTCCCCGCCGCCGCGCAGCGCCCCGCCCGCGACACCCGGGCCCAGATCCAGGGCCTCCACTATCCGCCGCTGCGGTTCACCCCACCCGTTCCCAAACGAGTCGCGTTGTCGAACGGGGTGCCGGTCTACCTGCTCGAAGACCACAGCCTGCCGCTGCTCGACGTCGAGGTGGTGTCCAAGGTGGGAGTCGCGAACCTGCCCGACTCGTTGTGGGGCGTCGGCTGGCAGGCCGACGTCATGATGCGCACCGGCGGGACCACCCGCCTGAGTCCCGACTCCGTCGACCAGCTGGCCGAGTTCTACGCCCTGAATGTCTTCATCTCCACCGGCAACGAGCAGAGCACTGCCTCGTTCAGCGGCCTGTCCCGCTACCGGGACCAGATGCTCGACCTCGGCTTCGACCTGCTGCGCAACCCGCGCAACGACACGTCGCGTGTACGGATCACCGCCGGCCAGCAGCTCGAGGCTTGGCGCCGCCGCAACGACCAACCGGGATCGGTGTTGAACCGCGCCTGGCCGCAGGTGCTGCTCGGCGATCACCCGCTGGGCCGGACCCAGGTGACGCCCGGCGAAGTCGCGGGGTTCACTCCGCCCCGGTTCCGCTGGACCCAGGAGCGCATCTTTTGCCCGCAGAACCTGCTGATCGGCGTATCAGGGGACTTCGACGAGAAGACCCTCCTGGCCAAGCTCGAGAGCCTGTTCCGTGGCTGGCCGCGGTGCGCGCCGGGGTTGCGCGACATTCCCCCGCTCCAGTTCGCGACCGGCCCGAAGATCGTGCTCGTCGAGAAGGACGTGAACCAGACCAACATCTGGATGGGACACGCAGGGAGCATCCGCGTGGCCGACACGCCGGACTACTACGCGGCGCAAGTCGCCGATTTCCTGCTGGGCGGAGGCGGCGGGTTCAACTCTCGGCTGCTGCAGCGCCTGCGGAGCGACTCCGGATTCGCCTACAGCACGTTCTCGAACTGGGACGCGGATACCAGGCGCGAAGGCATCTTCTTCGCCGGCGCCCAGATCCGGGCGGAAAAAACCGTGGCGGGACTGTCACTGATGCGGCAGATCATCGGCTCCATGGCCACCGACCCGGTCACCGCCCGCGACGTCCAGCTCGCCAAGGACAACGAGGTCAACAGCTTCGTGTTCCGCTTCCAGAACGCGGGACAGATCGTGGCGCAGCAGCTCGGCTATGCGGTGGATGGACTGCCCGGCAACTGGTTCGATCTCTATCTGAAGGGCATCCAGGCCGTGACCCCGGGGCAGGTGGCGGACGTGTCGCGTCGGCTCCTGCACCCCGACCGCCTGGTGATGGTCGTCGTCGGCAAGTCCAGCGCGTTCGACAAGCCGCTCACGACGCTCGGCCCGGTCACGATGATGCCCGTGGATTCGATCCACCGCTGAGCGCCACGATCCTGCCTCGCGGCGGGATCCCCGGCTCGAGCTCCAGGATTCCGACCGTCACGGGGAGCTCGAACCGCCGGGGCCCCGCGCTCCCCGGATTCATGACCGTTACAGTCCGGTCCACGAGCTCCAGCAGCGGCGTGTGCGTATGGCCGAACAAGATGATCTCGGCATCCGGGAAGGCGTCGTGCAGGCGAGCCGGCGTCGGGCTGCCGAGCTGATCGCCGTGGCTCACGACTATGTCGAATCCGTCGAGCTGGAGCGAGGCGACCTGCGGCAACCGTGCGCGGAGCTCTGATCCGTCCGTGTTGCCGTAGACGGCGGTCACAGGCGCCACCGCCTGCAATTCCTCGATCAAGTCCCAGCCGCCCACATCGCCGGCGTGCAGGATGTGGTCGACTTCGCGGAACACTTCGAAGACCTCGGGGCGCAGCAACCCGTGGGTGTCGGAGATGACGCCGAGCCGCATGGTCGGCTACCGCGGCCGCTCCTCGGATGCCCCACCCCACCGTCGCACCAGGGCGATGTCGACGTCGAGGTGGTCGAGCACGCGCTGCACCACGAAATCCACCAGCTCGGCGACCTTCGTGGGGCGATGATAGAACCCCGGCGCCGCCGGCAGCACGATGGCGCCCGCTTCCGTCGCCAGGGTGAGATTGCGCAGGTGGACGAGCGAAAGGGGCGTCTCGCGCGGCACGAGGATCAGGGGGCGGCGCTCCTTCAGCGTCACGTCCGCCGCCCGCTCGATGAGACTGCGGCTCGTGCCATGGGCGATCGCCGAAACCGTCCCCATCGAGCAGGGACAGACCACCATCCCGGCGGCGCGCGCCGAGCCCGACGCCGGCCGGGCGCCGCGGTCCTTGTCGTCGAACACCGTCACGCTCTGCCAGTCTCCGCCCGTCGCGTGGCGCAGTGCGGGCTCACCCTCGATGCCGCACTCCTCCTCGAGGAGGCGCCACCCATGGGCCGAGACGAGCAGCCACGTCGGCACGTGGTGCGTCGCCAGCACCTCCAGCAGCCGGAGGCCATAGGGGGCACCCGAAGCGCCCGTGATCGCGAGAACGACGGGGAGGCGGGTCATCTCCCCCGCCGGTTGGGGGTGACGGTCTTGCGCGGGTGGGCTGGCGGTCTCGGCGGGAAGGGGGAAGAGGGAAGGGGAAAGGGGACTTTCTTCGACCCGTGTGGTTTACCCTTCCCTCTTCCCTCTTCCCTCTTCCCCCTGTTCATAGCAGCCGATCCCCCAACGCTCCCAGGAACACCACGATACTCACGATCCCGTTCATCGTGAAAAAGGCGGCGTTCAGACGCGAGAGGTCCCCCGGCCGGACCAGCCGGTGCTCGTAGGCGATGACCGCCGCGCCGATCGCCACGCCGGTGTAATAGACCCAGCCCAGTCCCGCACCGGCGCCGAAGAGCACGAGCGCGACGAGGGCGAGCGCGTGGAGCATCTTGGCGAGCAGAATACCGTGTTCCTGCCCGAAGCGGACCACCGCCGAATGGAGTCCCTCGGCGCGGTCGAATTGCTCGTCCTGGAGGGCATAGAAGATGTCGAACCCGCCGACCCAGAACGTCACTGCCGCGGCCAACGCCCAGAGCAGCCAGCCCGGCCGGCTCCACGCGCCCGCCACCGCCAGGTAGCCGGCCGGACCGGCGATCGCGTCTCCCAGGCCGAGCCAGAGGTGCGACCACCAGGTGAAGCGCTTGGCGTAGCTGTAGGCCGTGATCACCAGCAGGGCGACGGGGGAAAGCGCGAAGCAGAGCGGATTGAGGGCCCACGCCGCCCATTCGAACAACAGCGCGGCGACGACCACGGCGCTCCACGCCTGTCCGAGCGAGAGCCGCCCGGCGGGCAGCTCGCGCCCGCGCGTGCGCGGGTTGCGCGCGTCGAGCTCGCGGTCCGCGATCCGGTTGAACCCCATCGCGACGAAGCGCGCCGCGGTGAACGCGAGCGCGACGAGTCCGATCGTGCGCCACGTGACCGGCGCCTCGCGCGAGGCGACCACTACGCCCAGCAGCGCGAACGGCAGGGCGAACACGGTGTGCGGCAGCCGGACGAAATTCGCGTACCGGACGAGCAGGCTCTGGCCTTCGAGGGTCTGGCCTTCGCGAACCGTCATGGCCCGATTCCCAGATCGCGCCACATGGCATCGACCCTCGCCCGGGTCGCGTCGTCCATCACGATCCGGTCGGGCCAGGGGCGGTCGAAGCCCTCTTCCTTCCATTTGCGCGTCGCGTCGATCCCCATCTTGGAGCCGAACGTGAACGCGCGACTCGAGTGATCGAGGACGTCGATCGGCCCCAGGGTGAAGCGCACGTCGCGCTCGGGGTCGATGTTGTTGAGCGCCACCCACCAGGCTTCCTGAGGATCGCGCACGTTCACGTCCCGGTCCACCACGACGATCAGCTTGGCGAGGGACATCAGGCCCTGCCCCCACAGGCCGTTCATCACCTTGTAGGCCTGGCCGGGATACTGCTTGTCGATGCTCACGAAGACGAGATTGTGGAAGATGCCCTCGGCCGGCATGTGGTAGTCCACGACCTCGGGAAGCGTGAGCTTCAGCAGCGGGAGGAAGATTCGCTCCGTGGCGTGGCCGAGCCAGTAATCCTCCATGGGCGGCCGCCCCACGATGGTGTGCGGCCAGACGGGATTGGCGCGCATCGTGACCGCGGTGATGTGGACCTGCGGATAGTAGTCGGCGAGCGAATAGAACCCGGTATGGTCGCCGAACGGTCCTTCGAGCACAAGCGACTCGCGCGGGTCCACGTATCCCTCGAGCACGATCTCCGCTTCCGCCGGAACCTCGAGGTCGCTCGTCACGGCTTTGACCAGATGGACGGGCGCCCGCCGCAGAAAGCCGGCGAACAGGTACTCGTCGATCGACGGCGGCAGCGGCGCCGAAGCGGCGTAGATGCTGGCGGGATCCCCCCCCAGCGCGATCGCCACCGGCATCGTCTCCCCCCGGTCGGCCATGGCGCGCCAGTGCGCCGCGCCCACCTTGTGCCGCTGCCAGTGCATGGCCACCGTCCGCGCGCCGGTGACCTGGATGCGGTACATCCCGACGTTGCGCGTCCCGCTCACCGGGTCGCGCGTGATCACGCCCGGCAGGGTGATGTAGGGACCGCCGTCCTGCGGCCAGCACACCGGCACCGGGAACCGCCCCAGGTCCACCTCCTCGCCGCGCACCACGACTTCCTGGCACGGCGCACGGTCGCCGATCACGCGGGGCGGGAACTTCGCCATTTCGGCGAGGCGCGGCAGGAGGGCGAGCTTGGCGAGCAGTCCTTCGGGCACCTTGACGTTCAGCATTTCCGCGATGCGCCCGCCGATCTCGTCGAGCCGCTGCACGCCCAGCGCGAGCGCCATGCGGCGCTCGGACCCGAACAGGTTGACCGCGACGGGATACGCGGACGCCCCGCCGTGCGTCAGCGTGGGCCGCTCAAACAGCAGGGCCGGGCCGCCGCCCGGCGATTTCATCACCCGATCGGCGACCTCGGTGATCTCCAGGGCGACCGACACGGGCCGATCCACGCGCCGCAGGTCGCCCGCGGCGTCGATCGCGCCGATGAAGGCGCGGAGGCTATCGAGTGC
>DATDED010000242.1:0-4806 GCA_036523455.1 Gemmatimonadales bacterium | reverse complement strand
GCAACTGCGGAACCGTCTGGGAATGACCATCGCCGCGGCGCGCGCGCAAGTGGGCTTTCAGGATCCCTCCAACATGCGCCGGCACATCGGCCGCGCCCTTCATCATTCGCCCCAGGCGGCGGAGCGTTTCTACCACCTCATGGCCGTGTAGTTGACACCCTCGGCGCCACGCGGAGAGATTCACTCTCCATGGCGCGCGTGATCTTCTGGGACGTCGACACCCAATACGACTTCATGAAGGCGGACGGCAAACTCTACGTGCCGGACGCCGAGCACCTGATTCCCAATCTCCATAAGCTCACCGACTACGCCCACGGACACGGCATCCGGATCGTGGCGAGCGCCGACGACCACGAGCTCGCGCATCCGGAGATCTCGGCGACGCCCGATTGGAAAGAGACGTTCCCGCCGCACTGCCTGCGCGGCACTCCGGGGCAGAAGAAGATCACCGAAACCGCGCTGCGCGATCCGCTCGTCATCGATCCCGAGCCCCAGGATCCCGCGGCGCTGGCGGCGCGGGTCCGCAGCCATCGCGGCGACATCCTGTTCCTGAAGCACCGCTTCGACGTCTTCTCGAATCCCAACGTCCTGCCGGTGGTCGACGCGCTCGACCCGCACGACATCGTGCTGTACGGCGTCGCGCTCGACGTCTGCGACAAGTACGCGATCGAGGGACTGCTGCAGCATCGCCCCCACGTGCGCATTTTCGCCGTGGTCGACGCGATGAAGCCGATCGATCGTGACGTCGCCGAGCACCTGTTGAAAGAATGGGGCGACGAAGGCGTGCGGCTCGTGAAAACCAGCGAGGTCGTCATCGGCGGCCTGGTCGAAGAGCTGGCGCGAGCCAGCGCATGACGGCGGTTTCCTCCGTCCCTCCCCCCTCGTCGCCGACTCCGGCGTTCGGGAAGTTCTTCCTCCCCGGCCCGACGGACGTCCACCCCGAGGTCCTCCAGGCGATGCTGCGGCCGATGATCGGCCACCGCTCTTCCGCCATGGAGAAGCTGCTCCAGGGCATCGCGCCGCAGCTCGCCCGGTTGGCCCGCACCGCGCACCCCGTGCTCGTCGGGACGACGTCCGCGACCGGCTTCATGGAGATGGCGGTGCGCAACGGCGTGCGGCGCCGGGCGCTGTCGCTCGTGAACGGCGCGTTCAGCGAGCGCTTCGCGCAGCTCGTCACCGCGACCGGCAAGGAGTGTGTGCGCCTGAACGTGCCGCTGGGTGAGGCGGTCGAACCAGACCAGCTGCGCGAGGCTCTGAAGCGGACGCCTGTGGATGCCGTCACGCTGGCGCACTCGGAGACCTCGACGGGCGTGCTGCAGGACGTCGCGGCGCTCGCCAAGGTGGCGCGCGAGTTCGACGACGTGCTGGTCCTCGTGGATGCGGTCACGTCCATGGCCGGCAGTCCGGTCGAGACCGACGCCTGGGGCTTCGACTTCACCTTCACGGGCTCGCAGAAGGCGCTCGCCCTGCCCCCGGGCTTGACGCTCGGCATCGCCTCGCAACGGATGCTCGAGCGCTCCAAGACCCTCCCGGCCCGCGGGCTCTATTTCGACCTGCCGAGCTTCGAGCAGGCCATGTCCAAGTTCCAGCCGACCAATACGCCGGCGCTGTCGCTCTTCTTCGCCCTCGACTGCCAGCTCGACCGGATCGCCGCCGAGGGCGGCATCGAGGCTCGCTGGAGGCGGCACGAGGCGATGCGCCAGACGGTCGAGCGTTGGGCCCAGGCCCACGGGATCGCGTACCTGCCGCGCGAGGAGCGCCGCAGCTGGACGGTGAGCTGTCTCAGGCTCCCCGCCGGCAAGAGCGCCAAGGACGTGGTCGGCAAGCTCAAGGCGCAGGGATGGACGATCGGGTCGGGGTACGGCGCGCTCAAGGACTCGACCATCCGCATCGGCCACATGGGAGACCATTCGGTGGCGGCGCTCGAAGAGCTGCTGCCGCTCGTGGGGCAGGCGCTGGCATGACGCTCCGGGTCGTCGTCGCCGACAAGATGGCCCCCGTGGGCCTCGAGCTCCTGGCCAACACCCCCGGGCTCGAGGTCGCCAACTGCGCCGGCAAGCCGCGCGAGGAGCTGGAACGGGCGCTGGAGGGCGGCCACGCCCTCATCGTCCGCAGTGAAACGCGCGTCACCGCCGACCTGCTGAACCGCGCACCGCAGCTGCGGGTCATCGCCCGGGCCGGGATCGGCGTGGACACGATCGACGTGACGGCCGCGACGCGCCGCGGCATCGCCGTGATGAACGCGCCCGGGGCCAACACCGTGAGCGCCGCCGAGCACGCCATGGCGCTGCTCCTCGCCCTCGTGCGTCACATCCCGTGGGCGGCGGAATCGATGCGGCGCGGCGAGTGGGACCGCAAGAAGTACGAGGGCACCGAGCTGCGCGGCAAGACGATGGGCATCGTGGGCCTGGGCCGGATCGGGGGCCACGTGTCGCAGATCGCCCGCGCGTTCGGCATGAACGTGGTGGGCCACGATCCGTTCCTGCCGCCCGAGCGCGCCGCGGAGCTGCAGGTCAAGATCCTCCCGCTCGAGCAGCTGCTGGCCAGCGCGGACGTGGTCACGCTGCACGTCGCGTTGAGCGACCAGACGCGCCATCTGATCAACGCCGAGCGGTTCGCGATGATGAAGAAGACCGCGGTGCTCATCAACACGGCGCGCGGCGAGCTGGTGGATGAGGCCGCGCTCGTGGCGGCCGTCACCAACAAGCAGATCCGGGGTGCCGCGGTGGACGTCTATGCCCAGGAACCGCTGCCGGCCGAGTCGCCGCTCCGCAAGCTCGACCGTGTGATTCTCACGCCGCACCTCGCCGCCTCGACGGCCGAGGCGCAGGACCGGGTGTCCCAGGAGATCTGTGTCGCGGTGCGCGACGCGCTGCTCGCGGGGGATCTCTCGACCGCCGTCAACGTGCCCGGCATCGGGGGCGACGTCCTGCGGCGGGCCGCTCCGCTGCTCGTGCTCGCCCGAAGGCTGGGGCGTCTGGCGGCGGGGCTCGCCGCGGGGGACGTGACCGCGGTCGAGGTCACCTACGGCGGCAGAGACGAAGAAGCGGCCCGGCCGGTACTGGTCGCGGCGCTCGAGGGGCTGCTCGCCGGGCTGGGCGTGGGGCCGGTGAGCATGGTCAACGCCCCGGTGCTGGCGGAAGAGCGCGGCATCCGTCTCACCCGTCGCAGCGGCGCCCCCGAGCCCGGATTCGAGACCTCGATCGGCGTCAAGGTCGAAGCGCGCAGCGGCCGCGTGCGCGTCGCCGGGGCCCTCGTGGGAAGCCACGGCCGGGTCATCCGGATCGATGAATATCATGTGGACGTGGCGCCGGAGGGATGGCTGCTGGTGGTCAGGAACCGCGACGTCCCGGGCGTGATCGGGCGGGTGGGGACGATGCTGGGCGAGTGCGGCGTGAACATCGCGAGCTGGCACCAGGGCCGCGATGTGCGCGAAGGGGAGGCCCTCGCCGCGATCACGGTGGACCAGGCTCCGGGGGACGACGTGCGGGCGCGCCTCGAGAAGCTCCCCGATATCCTCGATGTACGGGTGGCGAACTTTGGAGAATGACGGGGGAGGGCGGTCGTCCTCCCCCGTCCTCCCCCCTCCTCCTTCAGTTCACCAGATGCAGCTCCACCCGCCGGTTGCGTCCCTGACCGATCGTCGTGGCGTTCGTGGCAATCGGATTGGTCTCGCCGAAGCCTCTGGCGCTGAGCCGTTCCGGCGCGACCCCTCGCTGGATCAGATACCGGCGAACCGCCTCCGCGCGGGACTGCGACAGGCGCTGGTTGTACTGGTCGCTGCCGCGGCTGTCGGTGTAGCCCGCGACTTCCACCTGGAGCTCGGGATGCGCCGCCAGGCTCGCGGCGACGCGATTGAGGGTGACGTAGGACTGGTCCGTGAGGTTGGCGCTGGCGGTTTCGAAGTTGACGCCCTCCAGCACGATCCTCCGCTGCCGTTCGAGGAACAGCACGGGGCAGCCGATGGCATCCACGCGCTCTCCCGCCGCCGTCCCGGGGCACCGATCGGCGGTGTCCAGCACGCCGTCCCCATCGGAATCCGTTGACAGCGGGCAACCCTTGGCGTCGACCACGGTCCCGGCGGGCGTCCCAGAGCACTGATCGACCGAGTCCACCACGCCGTCGCCGTCAGAGTCCAACGCGCAACCGGCGGCATTCACCCGTTCACCGAGCGGCGTGTTGGGACACCGATCAGCCGCATCGATGACGCCGTCGCCGTCCGAGTCTTTGGGGAGAGAACAGCCGTTCATGTCGACCTTATCACCCGGAGGGGTGTTGGCGCATTGGTCTGCCGCATCGACCACGCCGTCGCGGTCGGCATCCTTGGGAAGGGAGCAGCCGCGAGCATCCACAGCATCTCCCGCCGGCGTGTTGCGACAGGCGTCGAGCCCGTCGACCACGCCGTCCGAGTCGCCGTCCCTGGGACCGCGCCGGCCCAGCATCAGGCTCAGCCCGGCCTGGACGGTGGCGTGCCAGTTGTTGGAGGTGGTCGAACTCTGGTTGAAGGGGGACGGGAAGAAGTCCTCGACCGCATCGAGGCGGAGCGCCAGCCGGTCGGCCAGACCGAAACGCAGTCCCAGCAGGCCGGTCGCCCCGTCCTCCCAGGAGCCGGTCGTATTCGTGTAGTTGTTCCTGACGTAGCCCGCCCCGAGCAGCAACACGACCTGATCAGCCAGAGGAACGCCATATTGCAGCCGCGCATTGATCGGGACCAGGTGGATCTTGCTGTTCAGAGGGCCGTTGATCGAGATGTAGGCCGCCGTTGCTTCCAACGCCAGTCCTGGTGCGATGAACACACCGAGGCGC
>DATDED010000241.1:0-4263 GCA_036523455.1 Gemmatimonadales bacterium | reverse complement strand
GCGCTTGCGGTATGCGACCGTACAGCGCACTGCCGACCCCGAACAGCGCAGAATAGATGAACGCGCACCCCAGCACCCACCCGAGCAGCGACTGCGCCAGGCTGTCGGGCGAGCCGCTGACGCCCGCTTCCTGCGGGATCGTGCCCCAGCCCGCTCCGGCGGGACGCACCAGCTTGTAGAAGCTGACCAGCGTGGCCCGCTCGGTCGGCGCGGTGACGAACGCCGTCACCACCCAGACGACCGTGGTAGCGAGCACCGTGATAATCAGCGATTCCCACGACGGCACGCCGTGGCCGGCCCGCGCCGCGACCTGGAATCCGACGGCGATGGCGAACGAGCTGACCATGGCCGCGATCTCGCACCACGCGTTGATGCGCCACCAGAACCAGCGCAACAGGTAGAGCAGGCCCGTCCCCGCGCCCACCGAGAGCATCAGGTCGAAGCTGGCCCGCGCCGAGTCGAGGATGTAGGTGACGCCGGCCGCGGCCACCATGAGCAGCCCCGTCACGATGCGTCCCACCATCACATAGTGCCGCTCCTCGGCGCCCGGCTTGAAGAATCGCCGGTAGCAGTCGTGCACCAGGTAGGACGTGCCCCAATTCAGGTGGGTCGAGATCGTGGACACGTACGCGGCCAGCAGCCCCGCCACCATCAGGCCCAGCATGCCGTGCGGCAGGAAGCGGAGCATAGCGGGGTAGGCCATGTCGTGCCCGATGAGCTTCGGGTCTACGTATGGGAAGGTGCGCGCGATGTCGGAGAGCTGCGGATAGACGAGAATCGACGCCAGGGCGACGATGATCCACGGCCACGACCGCAGCGCGTAGTGGGCGATGTTGAAGAGCAGGGTGCCGCCCACGGCGTCCTTCTCGCTCCGGGCGGCCAGCATGCGCTGGGCGATGTAGCTCCCGCCTCCCGGCTCCGCTCCCGGATACCACACCGACCACCACTGGATCGTGATGGGAATGATCAGCACCGAGAGCGTCATCCCCCAGTCGCCGAAGTCAGGGACCAGGCTCAGGACCTTGGGGTCGGTCCGGGCGATGAGTCCCGCGAGGCCGCCCACTTCGGGCTGCTTGAGGGCGTAGATGGCCGCGGCGAACGAGCCGGTCATGGCGATGCCGAACTGGATGAAATCGGTGACCAGCACGCCCCACAGCCCCGAGGTCGCCGCGAACGCCACGTTCAGCACCGCACAGATAAGCAGCGTCTTCCCCATCGGCCAGCCGAGCAGCACGTTGGCAATCTTGGCGGCCGCCAGGTTCACCGAGGCCATGATGACGCAATTGAAGAACAGCCCGAGGTAGACGGCGCGGAAGCCGCGCACCAGGGAGGCCGGCCTGCCGCTGTAGCGCAGCTCGTAGAACTCGAGGTCCGTGAGGACTCCGGAGCGGCGCCACAGCTTGGCATAGAAGAACACCGTTGCCATGCCGGTGAGCAGGAACGCCCACCACTGCCAGTTGTTGGCGACGCCCTTCTCGCGCACGAAGTTGGTGACGAGGTTCGGCGTGTCGGTCGAGAACGTGGTCGCCACCATCGACACGCCGATCAGCCACCACGGTGCCGCTCGGCCCGAGGTGAAAAACTCAGCGGTACTCGATCCCGCCCGGCGGGCCAGCAGGATGGCCGGGATGAAGGAGATGCCGATCGAGCAGATGACAATGAGCCAGTCGGCCTGCGTGAGATGCATGGGCGGTCGCGGGTGAGGGAAGGGACCGCGCTAAGATAGGGGCGAGCCGGGCTACCGCAACGGACCGTATATTCGCCCGATGCGCCGCTCACCCTTCGGTCTCCTCGTCCTGTCGTGTCTCGTGGCCCCGCTCGCCGCGCAACAGCCGGTCACCCTCGACCTCATGCCCGTGCCCCGGTCGCTCACGCTGGGAGAGGGGCGACTGCGGCTCGATTCCAGCTTCACCGTCGCCTTCGCGCCCGAGGGGGACGCCCGGCTCGCGCGTGCCGTGACGCGCGCGATGGAGCGCCTGGCGCGCCGCACGGCGCTCACGCTCTCGACCGTGCCCGTGTCCGACTCGAATGGGGGGCTCGTGATCGCCGCGTTGGCGCCCGGCGCACCGGTCCAGACGGAGGCCGAGAATGAGTCCTACACCCTGCACATCACCCCCGAGCGCGCGACGCTGGGTGCGCCGACGGTAGTGGGCGTGCTGCGCGGCCTCGAGACGCTGCTCCAGCTTGTCACCGCGGACAGCGTCGGCTTCTATTTCCCGGCCGTCCACATCGAGGACGCCCCGCGCTTCCCCTGGCGCGGGCTGCTGGTGGATGCCGGCCGCCATTTCGAGCCCATCGACGTGATCGAGCGCACGCTCGACGGCATGGCCGCCGTCAAGCTGAACATGCTGCACTGGCATCTGTCGGAAGACCAGGGATTCCGTGTGCAGAGCCTGCGCTACCCGCTGTTGCAGGAGAAAGGGTCGGACGGCCTGTTCTACACGCAGGCTCAGATCCGGGAGGTCGTGGCCTACGCCCGTGACCGCGGCATCCGCGTCGTCCCCGAGTTCGACATGCCGGGCCATGCCTCGTCCTGGTTCGTGGGCTACCCGCGCTACGGGAGCGGACCGGGTCCCTACGAGATTCAGCGTACCTGGGGCGTGTTCGACCCGACCTTCGATCCGACTCGCGAGTCGGTCTACCTCTTCCTCGACCGTTTCGTCGGGGAGATGGCCGCGCTGTTCCCCGACCCCTATTGGCACATCGGCGGGGATGAGGTGAACGGCGTGGAGTGGGACGCGAACCCGCGCATCCGCGCCTTCAAGCGGCTCCACAAGCTCGCCGACAATGCCGCGCTCCAGGCCTACTTCAACCAGCGGCTGTCGCGCATCCTCACGGCGCACGGCAAACGGATGGTCGGCTGGGACGAAATCCTGAATCCCGACCTCCCGGCGAGCGCCGTGGTGCAGTCCTGGCGCGGCGTGGAGTACCTCCCCACCACGGTGCGCGCCGGCCATCGCGCGATTCTCTCGGCGCCCTACTACCTCGATCAGATGTTCTCCGCCCAGGACCACTACCGGGATCCGCTGCCCGACTCGCTCGGCCTGCCCCCCGAAGAGGCCGCTCGCGTACTGGGGGGCGAGGCGTGCATGTGGGGCGAGCACGTCGGGCCCGAGACGATCGAGTCGCGCATCTGGCCCCGGCTCGCGGTGGTGGCGGAGAAGCTCTGGTCCCAGGCGTCGGTGAGCGACGTCCCCGACATGTACCGCCGTCTCGCCGTGATGAGCCTGCGGCTCGAGGGACTGGGTCTCTCGCACCGGCTGCACACCGAGCGCATCCTGCACCGCGCCGTAGGGAACGGCCCGACCTACCAGGCGCTGCTCGCGCTGCTCGACGTCGCGCAGCCGGTCACCTTCGGCCAGCGCCACCGCCTGCAGGTCGGGATGACGCAGCAGACCCCCCTGACCCGCCTCATCGACGCGGCTCGTCCGGACCCACCTGCCCGATGGAACTCGCTCGCCCTGGTCCAACGGCTGCTGGGGGACAGTGGCCGCACGCCGGCGATCGCCGATACGCTGCGCGCGACCTTCACGGCGTGGCGGGCGCTGGTGCCGGAGGTGCACGCCGCTGCCGTGGGCGCGCCGCTGGCGCGGGACGGCGTTCCGGCGGTCGAGGCGCTGGGGCGCGTCGCCGATGTGGGGCTCGCGGCGCTCGATCGCATGCAGGGCCGCACGCCGGCGACCGCGGGGTGGCAGGATTCGGCCCGAGCGGCGCTCGACAGCGCGTCGGGCCCGCAGGGGCTGCTGCGGCTGGTGGTAGTGGATGCGGTGAGGAAACTGGTGGAAGGACGGTGAAGGACGGTGAAGGACGGTGAAGGGCGGTGAGAGGCGGTGAAAGGCGGTGGAGGTTGGTGGAGGTTGTGGAGGTTGTGGAGGACTAGCGGCGGGAGCGGAGGTCCTGCAGGGCGCGTGAGACGTACACTCGCGTCATCTGCTTGCGCCATGACAGGTCGAAGTCGGTATTGTCCATCGGTTTGGAGGGCTGGAACGCGGCCTCGGCGGCCGCAGCGATCGCGTCGTCGGTGAGCGCGGAGCCCTTCAGCGCCGCCCCGGCCTCCGCCACTTCCTGCGGGTGACTCGCTACGCCCCCGAGCACGATCCGCGCGTCGATTACTCGTCCCCCGTCCCCCGTCCCCCGTCCCTCTACTCGTCCCCCGTCCCTCGTCCCTCGTCCCTCCCAGCGGATCCACGCCGCGACGCCGAGCACCGGAAAGTCGAAACTCCCCCGTCGGCGCAGCTTGTGATAGACCGCGTCCCAGCCGTT
>DATDED010000240.1:0-5624 GCA_036523455.1 Gemmatimonadales bacterium | reverse complement strand
TGTCCGACTCTACGTCCAGCCCGCTGCGTGTGGGTGCCCCGGCTCCCGATTTCACGCTGCCCTCCACCGCCGGGACGGACGTGACGCTGTCGGCCTTTCGCGGCCGCAAGAACGTGCTGCTCGCCTTCTTCCCGCTCGCATTCACGAGTACCTGCACGGCGGAAAACTGCTCCTTCAGCGAGAATCTCGACGCGTTCGACGGCACCGACACCGTGGTGTTGCCGATCAGCGTCGATTCCGTCCCCACCCTCAAGGAATACAAGGCGAAGTACGCCATGCGGCATGATCTGTTGAGCGATTTCACGCGCGACGTCTGCCGCCGCTACGGGACCTTCCTGGACGACAAATTCTTCTCGAGCCGCGCCTATTTCCTAGTCGACCGGCTGGGCGTGCTGCGCTGGCAGCACACCGAAGCCAAACTCGGCGACCGGCGCGAAGACGCCGAGCTGCTCAGCGTCATTCGCTCGCTGTGACCGACGCCCTCCGGCTCCTCGCCCGGCCTGACAAGTGGTACCTCGGGGCGGGGGACGGACTGATCTGGGCGCCGCCGTTCCCGCGCTGGCTCGAAACTCCGGGGTTCTGGGACGAGGCGCACCTCTTTCAGTATGCGATCGCGCCGGGATTCACCATGAGCTTCGTCGTGGACGGCGCGCCGCTCATGGCCCGCTGCCGCCGGCGGAGCTGGTCGCCGGCCGCCCTCACCCTCGAATACGCGCTCGGGTCGCTGCGCGCGCGGGAGACGCGCAGCGCGCCGGGCGGCGCCCTGACCACCCGGTGGGACGTGCGCAACCCCAGCGCGCGGCCGGTCACAGTCGACGTCATCGCATGGACGGCGGTGGACGGCGAGGATCTCTCGGCCGGCAACGTCACGGCGCGACGCGGCGCGCTGTCGTTCGTGCGGGGCGTGAGGGATCGCCAGAAGCACCATGCCGCGGTGCGCTCGGTCCTCGCGCTGACTCCCTCGGCACAATCGTTCGCCGGTTACCGCTCGCAGGGGAATGCCGCGGCCCTGCCTCCCCGGTTCGAGGTGACACCGTTCTGGGACCGGTACCAACCGTCTGGCCGGTTGCGTCGCGAGCTGCATCTGGGCGGGATCGAGCCGCGGGGTGTCGTGTTCCTCGGTGTGCAGCGTCGTTTCCGGATCGCGGGGCGGGGCAGCGCCTTGTTCGAGGGGGCGCTCACGCTCGCGCTCGAAGGAGGACCGCCGACGTCGCGCCGCGGCGCCGGCGATTGGCGTCGCTTCTTCGCCGGCGTGCCGCAGTTTCACTGCAGCGACCCCTACCTCGATCATCAATGGTGGTATCGCTGGTATGGTCTCCGCCTCCATGGCATCGCGGCAGGGGCGGCGCCGAGCTACCGTCACCGGACCGTGTGCGAAGGCATCGACTACTTCCATACGCCCATCAGCTACAGTGCCCAGTGCCACCTGCGGGAGCTGCGGTGGCTGCCGGACCCGGCGTGGGGGCGTGGCGTGCTCCGTACGTTTCTCGATCACCAGCGCACCGACGGGTCGTTCCCGGGCCGCATCCCGGCCGATCACGTGGAGGGGCCCGATTTCTACCACGCCGACTGGGGCGGCGCCGTGCTGGCGCTCGATGCCGTTCACCCCGACGCGTCGTTGCGCCGTGAGGCATACGCCGGGCTGGCCCGGTACGCCGAGTGGCTGCGCCGCACGCGGGACCGGGACGAGAGCGGCATGGTGGACGTGGTGGACCAGCAGGAAACCGGTCAGGAATACACGTCGCGATACGTTGCGGTCGATCCCACAGCGGACCGCGACGAGTGGGCGAACCGCATCCGGTTGAAGGGCATCGATGCGACGGTGTACGGTTACCGCCTGTTCCGCGCGCTGGCCTATCTCGCCGCGGAGATCGAGCCGGCGGCCGCGAACGGGTGGCACATGGCGGCCGACCGCACGTGGCAGGCGGTGCGCGGCGTCATGTGGGACCCGGAGCTCGAGATGTTCAGCGACGTGGATCCGCGGCAGAGGCACCGCACCGGCGTGAAGGCCGCGGTGTGCTTCTATCCCTACGCGACCGATCTCGTCGACCAGGAGCATCTCGCCGGACTGCGCCGCCATCTGTTCAACCGGCGGGAATTCTGGACCGCATTCCCGGTGCCGTCCGCGAGCCTGGACGACGCGAACTTCAATCCCGACGCGGAGTGGAAAGGGAAGCGCCACCTCTGTCCCTGGAACGGCCGCGTCTGGCCGATGACCAACTCGCACCTCGTGGATGCCCTGGCGCACGTGGTCCGGGCGCACCGGCCGGAATGGGCGCCGCGGCTGGGTGACCTGCTGCGGCGCTTCGTGCGCATGATGTCCGATGACGGCCGCCCCGACCGGCCCAACGCGTTCGAGCACTACCACCCGGGGAACGGCCGCCCCAGCCGGTACCGCGGGATCGACGACTATCAGCATTCGTGGCTCATCGATCTGATCGTGTCCCATGTGCTCGGCGTGCTGCCGCACGGCGCGACCGGGCTCACCGTTCATCCCCTGGCGCTCGGGATCGCCGCGGCGCGGGTGGCGGGCCTGCCCGTGGCCGGGCACCGCGTGGACATCACCATCGCCGGACCGGGATTCCGCGTGCGCGTGGACGGTCTCCGCGCCGGCGGCGGACGGGTGGGCGAGCCGCTCACCGTGGACTTCTGACGTGCGTCGCGTCGCGCTGCTCGCGATGGGCGCCGGGGCGGATGCAGCCTGGGAGATGCTGCGCGCATTTCCCGACATCACGCCGAGCCGGCTCGCACCCGACGGCTGGTCGGAGGCACTCGCGCAGGCCGATCTGCTCTGGGTGCATACCGAGGAGGAGCCACCTCCGATGCCGCGGGACGTCGTCGTCCCGTGGGTGGAACGTGGGGGTCGCCTACTGCTCACGCAGCGCGCCACCGCCCGCCTGGTCGCTCTGGGGCTCGAATCCGACGGGCCGAACGACACGGCGGTCCGGGATTGGCGGCACGAGGACGACGAATTGTGGTTTCCCGACATGCGGTCGTTCGGTGCGTTCCCTCACGTGCGCGGGCTGGCCGCGTTCGGGAGTCACCCGCTGTTCGAGGGGCTCGCGCAAGGCACCTTCGTGTGGGCGCCGAGCGAGGGAGAGCGGTTTGTGCAGACGACGTACGCCCGCGGCCGGCGTCCCGCGCGCGGCCGGGTGGTGGCTTGCGAGCGCTCCTACATCCACGTCAATGCGGACCGGGTGGTCGCCTGGGAATATGAGGTCGGTGCGGGCGGCGTGCTGTGCATCGGGGCGTTCGTCGTGCTGGAGGCGCGCGACGCGCTGCTGGCGCGACAGCTGCGCGCCGTGCTCGCGAACGCGCTCGCCGGGCAGGGGATTCCCCACCACAGCCGTGAGGCCCCCGCCGCCGCGTGGCCGGAGCCCGGGCGCCGAGCGCACGAGGATGCGAACCTCGTGCTGCCCGACCGGGTGCGGCTCGACGGCCCGTTGCCCGGCCTGGACTCCCCGCTGCACGTCGCGAGCCGGGCGCTTTCCGACGAAGCCGTGACGCTGGCCGGCCGGCGTGTCCTCATCGTGGGCGGCGAGCAGCGCGGCGTCCGGCAGATCTGGGCGCACCCGTACCGTTTGTTGCGCGATCTCACGGTCACCGTGGGTGGGGAAGCCCCGCTGATCCGCGACGCGCAGATCACCCCGCTCCTGATCCAACGGCATCTCGTGAGCCGGGCGCGGATCGTCGAGGAGACCGTAACCAGCGCCCTGGACCACCCGATCGTGCTGTTCGAGTACCGGCCGGAGAAGATGGGACGCGCCCGCGGACTGCGCGCGCCGACCGAGCTCCTGCTCAAGTGGCAGGTGGACTTGCGGCGGACCTGGCCGTACCCCGCGGGCGCAGGTGGAGACCTGCGCTATCGCCTGGCGCCGCACGGCGCCACTCTGGTCGTGACCGACGCGACGGGTTTGCCGCGGGCGGCATTCGTCGTGAGCGGGGGAGTCGTCGAATGGCGCCTCCGTGCGGTCGAGGGCGAGCCGGTCCTCTCATGCGAGCTGCGGACGGCGCTCGAGGGGCCGTTCCGGCTCGCGGTGCTGGGGGGCGCGTCCCGCGCCGAGCTCGATGGCGTGGTGGCCGCGTTGGGTCGTCGCGGCGTCGCCGGGCTTTCCTCCCAGCGGTCGCGGCACGAAAGCCAGGTGCAGGAGCATCTCGTCCAGCTGCGCTCGCCCGAGCCGGGGCTCAACAGCGCCTTCGAATGGGCCAAGAGCCGCCTCGACGGGTGCTTCGTCGAGACGCCGGGCGTGGGGCGCTCGCTCATCGCCGGGTACGCGCCGTCCCGCCCCGGTTGGGGGGA
The DNA here is from genome assembly GCA_036523455.1 of Gemmatimonadales bacterium. GTDB lineage: Bacteria > Gemmatimonadota > Gemmatimonadetes > Gemmatimonadales > GWC2-71-9 > DASTHG01. The sequence continues at coordinate 1,324 of DATDED010000240.1, read as the reverse complement.
CGGGCGTCCCGGCTACGCGTGGTACTTCGGACGGGACGCCTGCTGGACCGCGTTCGCATTGCTCGCCGCAGGTGACTATGCGGGCTGCCGGCTCGTGCTGCGGTTTCTGGGCTCCACCCAGGACGTGAGCGGCAAGGTGATCCACGAATACACCACCAGCGGACTCGCCCACTACGACGCGGCCGACGCGACGCCGCTGTATCTGCTCCTGGCCGGCCGCTACGCGGCGTGGACCGCCGACCTCGCGTTTCTCGCCGAACGGTGGCCCGAGATCGAGCGCGCCTATCGGTTCTGTCTCGAGACCGATACCGACGGCGACGGGCTGATCGAGAATACGCGGGTGGGGCACGGGTGGATCGAGATGGGGCCGCTCTCGGGCGCGCATGTGACGCTCTACCTCGCGAGCATCTGGGTCGCCGCTCTCACCGCGCTCGAGCCCGTCGCCACGGCACTCGGCCACCGCGCGCTGGGCCAGGAGCTGGCGGAGCGCGCGGCGCGGGCCCGCGCTCGCATCGCGAAGCAGTTCCGGATGGCCGACGGATACGCCCTGGGTCTGCTGGCCGACGGCACGCAACAGCGTTCGCGCACGGCGCTGACGGCCGTGGCCCTGTTGCTCGATGCGGTGGACCCGGCGCCGGCGACCGCGTGGCTCGATGCCATCGCGTCGCCGGGGTTTTCCACGCCCTGGGGCGTGCGCCTGATTCCCCGGGAGGACCCGCAGTACAGTCCCGCGGGCTACCACAGCGGCGCCGTCTGGCCGCTCTTCACGGGGTGGGTCAGCCTCGCCGAGTTCGCCTGCCATCGCGCCGAGCAGGGGTTCACGCACCTGCTGGCGAACGCCCGGCTGCCGTTCGCGCACGGACAGGGATCATTCGCCGAGGTGCTGGACGGCGATCTCGGTACGCCGGCCGGCGTCTGTCCTGATCAGGCGTGGTCGGCGGCGATGCTCGTGTCTCCGGTGATCGAGGGAATGCTCGGCGCGCGGCCCGACGCGCTCACCAGCCGGCTGACGCTGACACCGCACCTGCCCTCCGGGTGGCGGGCGTGCGAATGGCGCGGCCTTCACGTGGGGCATACGACACTGGACGTCCGGGTCGGCGCGCTCCCGGATCGTGTCCAGGTGCGCGTGCGGCGGACCGCCGGTGGACATCTCGCGGTGACCGTCGCTCCGGCGCTGCCGCCGGGACGCCGGCTCACCGAAGCGCGGGTGGACGACGAGCGGCTCGCGCCACGGATTTCGGAGGGCATGGGATGCCGGCATGCGGCGGTGACCTTCGAGCTGGCCGACGAGCACGAGGTCGAATTCTGGCACGCGAAGGAATGA
>DATDED010000239.1:0-13358 GCA_036523455.1 Gemmatimonadales bacterium | reverse complement strand
GACCGGGCGTGTCTACGTCGTGAATGCGTTCACGAACCCCGGGCTGGTACAGGTGTTCGACTCGACGCCGAAGAACATCGCCACCGTGCAGGTCGACATGGGTCCCCACGGCGTTGCGGTGGACCCGGTCAGGAACCGCGTGTACGTGGCGAACCAGACGAGCGAGACCATGTCGGTGATCGACGGGGCGACGAACACCGTGGTCACAGGCTTCATCGCATTGGGACCGAATTCCGGTGCGGTGGCGGTGGACACCGTCACGGGATTGGCATACGCGACCGGGCAATACTGCTTCGACTTCCCGGCGACTTGCTCGACGCCGTTCCTGAAGATCATCGGCAGCACCGGGGCGGCGCTGGTCGACTCGATCCAGCTCCCCGCGGACGGGCGCGGTGTCGCCGTTCAGTACAACAGCGGGAGCGAGCGGCTCTTCGTCTCCATGGCCAACGACACGGTCATCGTGATCGATCCCGTGACGAAGACAATCGTCGACACGATCGCGTTGCCATCGGGATCGTTGCCGTCCGGTGTCGCGGCGAATTCGATCACGAAGCGCGTGTACGTCGCCGAATACATCCCGTCGCAGATCGCCGTCATCGACGGAACCCCGGGTGTGGATACCCTCTTCACCAACACGAACATCTCGGTGAACAACCCGCTCTTCGTGAGCGTCAACGAAAAACGGAATCTCGTCTATTCCGCCGCCACATCGAACACCCTCGTCGTCGAGGCTGATGGGACGACGAACAGCGTCGTGGCCGGGTACTTCATCGGCCAGTTCAGCGATTTCCCGCAGGATGCGGCGATCAACGCCGCCGACCAGCGCGTCTACGTTCCGCACAGCACCGCGCTGACGCTGCTGAAGTTCTTCACGCACTAGCGGGAGGTTGTGGAGGTTGGTGGAGGTTACCTTTCTCCCATGCCCCGTCGGCCCACCGTAACTGTCGCCATCGGCGCCGTGCGCGTGGGGAGCTGCCACCCCATCGTCGTGCAGTCGATGACCAACACCGACACCGCGGACGTCGCTGCCACGGTCGCCCAGGTGCGCGCGTTGCACGAGGCGGGCTCGGAGCTCGTACGCGTCACCGTCAACAACGACGCCGCGGCCCAGGCCGTCCCGGCGATCGTCGAGCAAGTCGATGTCCCGGTCATCGGCGATTTCCACTACAACGGGCACCTGCTGCTCACGAAGTTCCCGGCCTGCGCTGCAGCGCTCGCCAAGTACCGCATCAACCCCGGCAACGTCGGCGCCACGCGCCGCGACGAGCACTTCCGCCAGATCATCCAGGTCGCTATCGACGAGGGGAAACCGGTCCGCATCGGCGTGAACTGGGGCAGCCTCGATCAACAGCTCCTCACCGAGTTGATGGACGCGAACGCCACGCTCCCCGAGCCGCGTGATGCCCGCGACGTCACGATGGACGCGATGGTGGAAAGCGCCGTGCGCTCCGCCGCCCTCGCCGAGGAGACGGGGCTCGCGCACGATCGCATCATCCTCTCGGCAAAAGTGTCCGGTGTGCAGGATTTGATCGATGTCTATCGTCGGCTTGCCGGGACTGGCGACTACCCGCTGCACCTCGGCCTCACCGAGGCGGGGATGGGGACGAAGGGCGTCGTCGCCTCGAGCGCGGCCCTCGGCATCCTGCTCCAGGAAGGCATCGGCGACACGATCCGCGTCTCCCTCACCCCGCGCCCCGGCGGCGACCGCACCGAGGAAGTCCGCGTCGCGCAGCAAATCCTGCAGTCGCTCGGGATCCGCAGCTTCTCCCCCCAGGTCACCGCCTGCCCGGGGTGCGGGCGCACCACCTCGACGTTCTTCCAGGAAATGGCCGAGCAGATCCAGGACTACCTGCGCGACCGCCGTCCCGAGTGGCAGCGCCGCTTCCCGGGGTCGGAGGAGCTGCGCGTGGCCGTGATGGGATGCGTGGTGAACGGGCCGGGCGAATCCAAGCACGCCGACATCGGGATCTCGCTCCCGGGCACGTTCGAGGAGCCCAAGGCCCCCGTGTACGTGGACGGACAGCTGCGGGTCACGCTCAAGGGCGACACGATCGTCGCCGATTTCCTGAAGATCCTCGAGGAGTACGTCGAGCGCCGCTTCGGACGATCCGCGGCGGTGGGGCAGGCCTAGACCGGGACCGGCGACTCCCGCACGACCTGATATCCCGCCTTCCTCCAGGCGTTGAACCCGCCCTCGAGGTTCGCGACCGCGCTGCGGCCGTTCGCCTGGAGCAGACTCGCCGCGATCGCGGAGCGGGATCCGCTCTCGCACTGCAGCACGATCGTCCCCCGCTGGGGCACTTCCGCCATCCGGTCGGGCAACAGGCCGAGGGGGATGTTCGCGACTCCCGGCAGGTGTCCGACCTCCCACTCATTGCGCCCGCGCACGTCGATCACGGTGACGTCCCCGCCGGAGACGCGCTCGTGAAGCTGTGCCGCCGTCAGTTGCGGTGTGGACTCGAGCGTCCCACCCGAGGCGCGCCACGTTTCCAGCATCTCGTCGTCGCAGTCCAGGTAGCCGCCCAGGCGATCGAGCCCGATCATCGCGAGATCCCGCGCCGCCGTTTCCACCGCGTCTTCGCGGGCGTGGTCGATCAGCAGGTAGAAATCGCGGTCGTAGGGGATGAGCCACCCGGCCCAGCCGGTGAACGCGCGGTTCAGCGGGATGTTGATCGTCCCGGGGATGTGCGCGGCGGCGAAATCGGCCGCCGCCCGGGTGTCCACCACCAGCGCGCCCTGCGCGAGCAGCTCGCCCACACGCGCCGCCGGCAGACGCCGCGGCCGCCCCAGACCAGCCCCTCCCAGCAGACGCGGTCCTTCCTTGTTGATGCGCTTCATCTCGGCGAAGTACTTCGGGGGCTCGGGCTGGCCCTCCAGCACGGCCGTGACGAACGCATCCTCGTCCGTGATCGCGAACGCCCAGTTGGCGAGTCGCTCGTAGCCCACCGTGCTCTGGGGCATCGCGCCCAGTGCCTTGCCGCACGCCGAGCCCGCCCCGTGACCGGGCCAGATCTGCAGGTAGTCGGGATGCTGCTTGAAGCGCCGCAGCGAGCGGAACAGCTGGCGCGCTCCGGCTTCCATCGTTCCCCGGATATTCACCGCGCGCTCGAGCAGGTCGGGACGGCCGACGTCGCCCACGAATACGAAGTCGCCGCTCAATACGCCGAGCGGGGCGGCGGCGGCGGGCGTGTCGGTCACGAGAAAGGCGAGATGCTCCGGCGTGTGGCCGGGGGTGTGCAGCGCCTCAATCGCGACGGTGCCCACCCGGAACTTCGTGCCGTCTTTGAGTAAGGCCGCGCCGGCCTGGGTCGCGAACCCGTAGTGCCAGTCGGGGCCTCCCTCGTCGGAGAGGTACAATCGCGCCCCGGTGCGCTGCGCCAGCTCGCGGCTTCCCGAAACGAAGTCGGCATGGATATGGGTCTCGGTGACGTGCGCGATGCGCAGGCCCTCGGCTTCGGCCGCCGCGATGTACTGCTCGACATCGCGGTTGGGGTCCACGATCAGCGCCTCACCGGTCGTCTGGCATCCGATGAGGTAGCTGGCCTGGGCGAGGCCGTCATCGTAGAATCGCAGCAGCAGCATGGGGCTGTATGCTAGCTCGGAGAGCTGTTCCAGGGAACACGCCGCACCTCGCATGCGTTCACTCGAGGCCTATGACCACCAATCGCACCGAATTGGCGACGCTGGGCGGAGGCTGCTTCTGGTGTCTGGAGGCGGTGTTCCAGGACCTGAAGGGTGTGGAGCGCGTCGTGTCGGGCTATGCCGGCGGCTCGGTCCCGAATCCTTCTTATGAGGACGTCTGCACCGGCCGCACCGGCCATGCCGAGGTCGTGCAGGTCACGTTCGACCCCGCGGTGCTCTCGTATCGGGACCTGCTCCAGGTCTTCTTCAGTATCCACGACCCGACGACGCTCAATCGCCAGGGGCCGGACGAGGGCACGCAGTATCGCTCGGCGATCTTCCACCACGGGCCCGAGCAGGAGCGGGTCGCCCGTGAGGTCATCGCCGAGCTCGAACGCCGGGGGATCTGGGACTCGCCCATCGTCACCGAGGTGACCGCAGCCCCGCCGTTCTATCCGGCCGAGCAGTACCACCAGGAGTACTTCCGCCGGAACCCGGGGCAGGGGTACTGCCGGGTGGTGATCGCTCCCAAGGTGGCCAAGTTCCGCAAAGAGCATCTCGCCCGGCTCAACGTTACCTGAGGGGCAGTCCCAACGGGACGTCGCGGTCGGGGTGCACGAGGACGATGTCCCCGGGGCCGAGCTCGATCCCCAGCGTCAGCACCTCCGAAAAGAAATTGGCGATCTGCCGCGGGGGGAAGTTCACCACCGCCAGGACGAGTTTCCCCACCAGGTCGTCCTTGCCGTAGTACTTGGTGATCTGGGCGCTGGAGTTCTTCTCTCCCATAGGCCCGAAGTCGATGCGCAACTTCCAGGCGGGTTTGCGCGCCAGCGGAAAGTCTTCCACCGACACGATCCGGCCTACCCGGATGTCCACCTGCGCGAAATCGTCGTACGTGATCTGAGCCACCTCGAGTCTCCGGGTGTCGGTTGAAGCGCGCTGTCCTCCGGGGAGGTCACCGGTTCGGAAGGACCTGCCAAATTTAGCCTTCCAGCGATTGGCATATCGCTTGCCCTTCCCGTCGGCGACTCCTACAGGTTCCGACGATGAAACCGACCGGTGTGGTTGTGGCGCTACTGGCAACCGTTCCCCTTCCTCTTATGGCTCAGCGTCTCGGCGACCGGGCCGGCGGCGGGTTGCGCGAGGTTCGCGACATCGGGAACGCCGGCGTCAACCTGGTCGTCGCGGTGCCGGTCGGGGAATTCCGCCAGAACGTGGACGTCGCGGGCGGGCTCGACGTCTTTGGAGCGTTCAACCTCGGAAGCAGCGGGCTCGCGCTGCGGCTCGACGGGTCGTACCTCATCTACGGCAGCGACAACAACCTCGTCGACCAGCCGTACTATCCCGTTTCCATCACCACGACCTATTCGATCACGAGCCTCGGCATCGGCCCACAGGTGACGCTCGGCCAAGGACCGGTCCGGCTGTACGGGTTCGGCACGGTCGGCTTTTCCTATATCTGGGCCCGGTCGTCCTACGGGGTGGGCGGGTGCGGCTGCGATGCCTTCGCGTCGGGCACCGACTTCGACGACTGGACGGGAGCCCTGCAGGGCGGTGGCGGGTTGCTGCTCAATCTCCGCAGCCGCCGCGTACCCATCGCGCTCGACATCGGCGCCCGCTACCTGTCGAACGGAGACGCCTGGTACGTTTCGCCCGGAGACGTGGTCCCCCAGCCCAACGGGGACGTGGTGATCTATCCCGTCCGCAGCAAGGCGAACCTCGTGATGTTCCATGCTGGAGTGAGCATCGGTCTCAGGTAACACGGGCAGTGACAGGCGCTCAGTCGCTCAGGCGCATGGCGGTTTCCGGGGGTCAGGAAGTGGTATTCCTGGCCCCTTTTGGCTGGCGACCACTCTGCGCCTGAGCCCCTGAGCGGCCCCACCGTTTCCTGACAACAGCAGTGGCATCACCGTCTCCGACGACTAAGTTTCCCCGTCACTATGAGACTCTCCGAAACCGCCATCCGCCGCCCGGTGCTGGCCAGCATGCTGTCGGCCGCGCTGGTGCTGTTCGGGGTCATCGGGTACACGCGGCTCTCCGTGCGTGAGCTCCCGGACATCGATCCTCCGATCATCTCGGTCTCGACCACGCTCCCCGGGGCGAATGCCCGGGTCGTGGAGACAGCGGTCACCGACGTGCTCGAGGAGGAGCTCTCCACGATCCAGGGGCTGCGCACCCTGTCCTCCACGTCCTCGGAGCAGAACAGCAACATCACTCTGGAGTTCACCCTCGACCGTCCGGTGGACGTCGCCGCGCAGGATGTGCGCGACAAGGTGTCGCGCGTCCGCGGGCGGCTGCCCGTGGACGTGCTCGAGCCGGTGATCGCCAAGCAGCAGGCCGACGCGCAGCCGTTCTTCTGGCTGGCCCTGAGCAGCGAGAACGCCGACCTGATGCAGCTCTCCGACGTCGCCGACCGCCTGGTCAAGGCTCGGCTGCAGAGTCTGCCGGGTGTCGGGAGCGCGGGGGTGTATGGGGAGCGGCGCTACGCGATGCGGGTGTGGGTGCAGCCCGAGCAGTTGTCGGCGCGCGGCCTCACCGTGCAGGACGTAGAAGCCGCGATCACCTCGCGGAACGTCGAGATCCCCGCCGGCCGCATCGAATCGACGCGGCGCGAATTCTCGGTCCGCTCGCTGGGCGAGCTGAAGACGCCGCAGGAGTTCGGCGAGCTGGTCGTGGCGAGCCAGGGGAACCAGCTCGTCAAGCTCAAGGATGTGGCGAACGTCGAGCTGGGGCCGGAGGACGAACGTTCGATCTTCCGCTTCAACGGAATTCCCTCCGTCGCCATCGGCGTGGTCCGGCAATCCAAGGCGAATCTCATCCAGGTGGCCCAGCGCATTCGCGAGGCGCTCCCCGGCATCCAGCAGACGCTGCCCCCGGGAGTGAAACTCCTGATCGCGTTCGACGGGTCGGTATTCGTCACGCATTCGATCAACGACGCCCGCCTGACGCTGTTCATCGCGGCGATCCTCGTGGTGCTGATCATTTTCGTGTTTCTGCGCAACCTGCGCGCCACGATCATCCCGGGGCTCGCAATCCCGACGTCGATCATCGCCGTGTTCGCGATCCTGTACTTCCTCGGCTTTTCGATCAACAACTTCACGCTGCTCGCGTTGACCATCGCGATCGGAATCGTGGTGGACGACGCCATCATCGTGCTCGAGAATGCCTACCGTCACCAGGAAGAGCTGCGCGAAACCCCGGAGCACGCCGCCATCAGCGGGACGAACGAGATCGGCTTCGCCGTGATCGCGACGACGATCGCGCTCGTGGCGGTGTTCACGCCCCTCGCCTTCCTGCAGGGCACCACCGGCCGGCTGTTCAACGAATTCGGGGTCGCCATGGCGGGCGCCGTGATCATTTCGGGCTTCGTGGCGCTGACGCTCACCCCGATGCTGAGCGCCAAGATCCTGCGCGTGTCGCGCGAGCACGGCGCCCTGTTCAAGTTGTTCGAGCGCGGGTTCAACGCCATCGCCGAGCGCTACGCGACCCTGCTGCGGTCCGCGTTGCGGCACCGGGTCCTCGTCGTCGCCGGAACCGCCGCATCGGTGCTCCTGGCGTTCGTCTTGTACAAGAACCTCAAACAGGAGCTCCTGCCGGACGACGACCGCGGATTCTTCCTGGTGGTGTCGTCGGCGCCCGAGGGGGCCTCGCTCGAGTACATGGACGGGTATGTACGACAGATCGAGCAGATCATCGGCAAGACCCCCGATGTTCAGGGATACTTCACGATCATCGGCGGCTTCTCGGGGGGCGTCAACCGGTCGTTCATCGGGGTGATCCTCAAGGACTGGAGCGAACGGCACATTACCGTCCAGCAAATGGTGGGCGGGCTGTTCCCCCAGCTCTTCGGGATCGCGGGCGTTCGGGCATTCCCCTACAGCCCCGGGGCGCTCGGGTTCAGCCAGCCGATCCAGTTCGTGGTGCAGAATCCGGATTTCGACCGGCTCGCCCAGGCGATGGACACGCTGCTGCCGCGGGCGAGCGCCATCAAGGGTCTCGTGAACGTGGATACGGATCTGCGCGTCAACAAGCCCGAGTTGCGCGTCACCTTCGACCGGGACCGCGCTGAGGACCTGGGCGTGCCGGTGCGCGACGTCGCCGCCGCCCTGCAGTCGTTCCTCGGCGGCCGGCGCGTCAGCACGTTCACCCGGAACGACAAGTTGTACTACGTCATGGTGCAGCTTGATCCCGGTCGCCGGGCGACGCCGAGCGACATGTCGGGGATCTACCTCCGCGGCAACAACGGGCAGCTGGTGCAGCTGTCGGCCCTCGCCCAGGTCGAGGAGGGCGTGGGCCCGCGGCAGATCAATCACTTCAACCGCGTGCCCTCGTTCACCCTGTCGGCTTCGCTGGTTCCGCCCTTCGCCCAGGGTGAGGCCCTCGATTCGCTCGAAGGGCTGGCCAGGCGAGTGCTGCCACCGGGCAGCACGACCGAGTTGGCGGGCGATTCCCGCGAGTTCCGGGAGAGCGGTGGCGCGCTGTACTTCGCGTTCGGCGTCGCCCTGCTCGTCGTGTTCATGGTGCTCGCGTCGCAGTTCGAATCGCTGGTGCACCCGTTCACGGTGCTCCTGGCGGTGCCCCTGGCGGTGACCGGAGCGCTGGCGACCCTGCTCGTGGCCGCGCTGTTCCATCGTCCCGGGGGGACCATCAATCTGTACAGTGAAATCGGCATGATCCTGCTCATCGGGCTCGTGACCAAGAACTCGATTCTGCTGGTCGAGTACTCGAACCAGCTCAAGCGGCGGGGACTGGACACCATCGCCGCAGTGATCGAGGCGGGGCGCATTCGCCTTCGGCCGATTCTGATGACGTCGGTGTCGACGATCATGGGCGCGATCCCGGTGATGATCGGACTCGGGGCGGGCTCGACGTCCCGCCGGCCGCTGGGCTACGCGATCGTGGGCGGCATCTTCTTCTCCACGGCGCTGACGCTGTTCGTCGTGCCGGTCGCCTACACGCTGCTCGACCGGCTGCGCGCCCGCGAGGAGCACGACCTGCAGCAGACCGCGCTCGAGCCCGCGGAGGCGAAGTGATCCTGTCACTCCTCGCGGTCCTGCAGGTGGCGTCTGCCCAGGATTCGATGCCGGTGGTGACCCTCGCCGAGGCGTTGCAGCGATCGGCGCGGCTCGATCCCAACTACGTCGCCGCCGCGGGGCAGGTGAACAACGCGGAGTGGGCGCGGCGGGCGGCGTTCGCGCTGTTCATCGTGCCGGCCGTGACGGTGTCGGCCAACAAGAGCCATTACTGGCCGCCATTCTTCAACTTCGCCACGTTCACGGCGGTCCCGAACACCTATTCGGCGACCATCGATGCCCGCATCGACCTGTTCACCGGGGGACAGAAGCTCGCCGGGCTGGCGGCGAGCGGCGCCGCGCTCGAAAGCGCGCACGCGGGCGAGCTGCAGGCGCGCCTGACAACCGCGATGAACACCGAGCTGGACTACTACGGCGTCCTGGCACAGCGGGCCCTGGAGCGCGTGGCCGAGGATCAGCTGCAGCGCGCCCAGCAGCAGTTCGCGGTGGCGCGGGCGCGCGTCACGTCCGGGGCGGCCGTGCAGACCGACTCGCTGCAGCTGGCGCTCGGGCTGACCCAGGCGCGGGTCGTCCTGCTGCAGCAACAGGCGGCGTTGCGCGCCGCGCAGCTCCAGCTGGGCCGGCGCATCGGCCTCGAAGGCCCGGCGGATGCGTCCCCGGTCGCCGCCGACAGCGTCGCCGGTCCCACACTGCCATTCACGGTCACGGATGCGGTCGCCCGCGCGCTGGCGCAGGGGCCGGCGTGGCGCATTGCCCGGGCCAACGAGCGGTCGGCGTCCGCGGAGCTCTGGGCCCGCCGAGGGGACTACCTGCCGCATGCGTCGCTCGACTTCACCGGCGGCGCGTTCGACACCAAGTTCTATCCCCAGGCAATCAAGCGGTCGAGCCTCTCACTGACCGTGACGTTCCCGCTCTGGAACAACGGACAGCGGGAGATTCAGATGTCTCAGGCGCGCGTGAACCGCGACTTCGCGCGGGCGATTCGGGCCGATCTCGAGCGCGCCGCATGGCACGACGTGACCGCGGCGTACGACGCGTATGAGACCAGCCGGGCCACCGTCGCGCTGGAGCAGGACGCGGTGCTCGTGGCACGCGAGAACAATCGCGTCCAGGAAACGCGCTATCGCGCCGGCGCGACCACGATCCTCGACCTCCTGGACGCCCAGAACCGGCTGGTCTCCGCCCAGGCGGATCTGGTACAGGGGATCTACAACACCCGGCTCGCCCGCGCGGGGCTGGAAGTCATTCTCGGCGAGCGGGTCAACTTCGAGCAGGGATCACCGTGAACACTCGGTACGTGGTGCGTGGTGTGTGGTGGGTGACGGCCGCGCTGGCCGCGGCGTGCACCAAGGGCAAGGGCGGAGCACCAGCGGGCGGGGCCGGCGGCGGTCCGCCGGCATTCCCCGTCGAGGTCGCGGTCGCGCGCTCCGACACCGTGCGCGACGAGATCGCGGCCACGGGGCAGATTGAGCCGCTGCAGGCGATCGAGCTGCACCCCGAGGTGGAGGGGCGCATCGTCGCCATCCTGTTCCGTGAAGGACAGGAGGTCGCGGCGGGGACGCCGCTGTTCCAGATCGATTCCACTGAGCTCGCCGCGCAGGTGGCCCAGCTGGCCGCGCAGCGCGACCTGGCGCAGCAGGATCTGGCGCGTACCAAGGAGCTGATCGCCCAGAACGCCGCCTCTACGTCCGACCTCGAGCACGCCGAGGCCAGCGCGCGCGGCGCCGACGCGCAGTACCGGCTGCAGAGCACGCGGCTCTCCCGCACGACGGTGCGGGCGCCGTTCGGCGGGACCGTGGGCCAGCGGTTCGTGAGCCTGGGGGACTACGTCAACAACACCAGCCGGCTGCTGTCGTTGCAGACCGTCAACCCGCAGCGGGCATCGTTCCAGGTCCCGGAGCGGTTCGCGCGGTCGCTCAAGCGGGGGCAGCGGGTGACGTTCCGCGTCGCCGCCATCGCCGGACGGGAGTTCACGGGCGAGGTGGATTTCGTGGATCCCGTGGTGCAGCTCCCCGGCCGCACGATCCTCATCAAGGCACGCGTGCCCAATCCGCAGCGCCTGCTCCAGGCGGGCATGTTCATCGAAGCCCGGCTGGTCACGGCGAGCCGTCCCAGAGCGGTAGTCGTGCCCGAGGACGCCGTCGTGCCGGTACAGGGCGCGAACTTCGTCTGGGTCGTGCAGGAGGGAAAGGCGAACCGCCGGCAGGTCGGCCTGGGCGTGCGCACCCCCGGCTTCGTGGAGATCGCGAGCGGGGTCGATGCGGGCGAGCAAGTGGTAGTGGGCGGCCTCGAGACGCTGTTCCCCGGAGCGCCGGTGATGGCGCGCGTCGTGGATCGGACGCAGGCGGTCCCGCGGGAGCAGTGACGGAGCGCAACGGGCACCGGTCGCGGGCGGCGGGCGAGTGAGGCGGCGCGGTGCCCTGATCGCCGGCCTCGCACTGGCGTGTGCCGCCGCGCCCGCACCGGCTCCGGTGCCGTCGGGACGAACTGCAGGGGCGTCGCTGGAGGTTCGCCTCGGCTACCCGGCCGGGAGGCGTCTTCTCATTCTCCATTTCGACGACCTCGGGGTCGCGGGGCCGGAGAACCGCTCGGCCTGGGCGGCCCGCGACTCGGGCCTGCCGATCTCCGCCAGCGTCATCGTGCCGGGCCCGAGATTCCAGGAGGTCGCGGCGTATGCCCGCGCCCACCCGGATTTCGATCTCGGTATCCACCTGGCCCTCACGAGCGAGTGGCCGGGATACCGGTGGGGGCCGATCGCTCCGCCGGGTGACGTGCCCACGCTGCTCGACCCCGATTCCCTGTTGCGCCGTGCGTGGACGGATACCACGGCGGTCCGCTGGCAGGACGTGGAACGCGAGCTGCGGGCGCAGGTGACCGCGGCACGCGCGGCCGGCATCCGGCCGAGCCACCTGGATGTGCACGAGTACGTGCTGTTCACCCGTGGTCCGGTGCTGTTCGAGATCCTGCGGCGCGTGGCGCAAGATGAAGGAGTGCCGTTTCTGAGCGCGCGGGAGTGGATCGCCGGGCGCGCCCCGATGCGGCGGCTGCCCTCGGGTCCGCTGGAGCTCGCGCGCGTCGTCGCCATCGGACCCGACATCCCGCCGGCCGAATGGAGCAGCTACTACAACGCGCAAATCCGGGCGCTGCCGGCCGGCGTGTCGGAGTTGATCCTGCACCCCGCCGCGGATTCCACGGCCATGAAGGCGTTGACGCAGGAGCGCGTCAACTGGGGGGCGGCCTGGCGCGCACGGGACTGGGCGTATGTCGCGAGCCCGCGGTTCCGGCGCTTGCTGCGCGAACAGAACATCCATCTCGTCACCTGGCGGCAGATCGATTCCGTGCTGGCTGCCGCGCCGTCTTCGCCCTGAGGAGCTGCTCATGACCGGCTGTGCCATTCCGCGGCCCGCGCCCGACGAGTACGCCGCCTATTACGGGAAGTACGTCGCCCTCGTCCCCGACGGTGATCTGTGTGACCTGCTTGGCCGCCAGCTGACGGAGACGCTGGCGCTGTTCCGGCAGATCCCCGAATCCCGCGGCACGCACCGCTACGCACCGGGGAAATGGAGCCTCAAAGAGGTCCTCGGTCACATGGGCGATACCGAGCGCATCATGAGCTATCGCGCCCTGCGGATCGCCCGCGGCGACGCGACGCCGCTCCCGGGGTTCGAGCAGGACGACTACGTGCCGGCCGGCCGGTTCGATCAGCGCACCATCGCGGACCTGGGCGACGACCTCTCGGCCATCCGCCAGGCGACGATCGCGCTGTTCCGTCACCTCGACCCCGAGGCTCTGGCGCGCCGGGGCACCGCCAGCGGCAACCCCTTTACCCCGCGCGCGCTCGCCTACGTCATCGCGGGGCATGAGCGCCACCACGTGGCGATCGTGAAGGCCCGCTACCTCGAATCGGGCGGATCCGGGGCCTGAACCCGGTTTTGACTTCGCGGCTCGGCCCTATTAGGCTTCGAGAAGCGACGGCGCGCCTGCTGCGTGCCAGCTTCCAGCGAACGGTCAAGGCGGGACTCGGCCCAAGCGCCGGTCTCGCCTTCCTCGTTTGCGGATTCACTGTAGTCGGGACGAGCACTGCAATGCCGAGCTCCGGGCACCGACCACACCACCGTTAAGGAGTAGGGCCATGCGCGTCACCGGAAAAGTGAAGTGGTTCAACGACAGCAAGGGGTTCGGGTTCATCACTCGCGAGGATGGAGAGAAGGACTGCTTCGTGCATCATTCCGCGATCCAGGCTACGGGGTTCAAGACGCTCGCCGAAGGCGATCGCGTCGAGTTCGACGTGGTGCAGGGCGAGAAGGGACCGGCGGCACAGAACGTGGTCAAGCTGAGTTGAGTCGCTCCCGCATCCTGACGTCGTTGTGGACGTGGGCCATTCCGACCACGGGCGGGGTGGCCCTTTGTATTCTGGCTCCTCACATGGGCGGCGCAGATGAGTGAAATCGTGATTGGCGACAACGACCGGCTGGAGTGGGCCCTCAAGGCGTTCCGCCGGAAGGTCCAGAAGTCGGGCGTCCTGAAGGAGCTGCGCCAGAAGCGCTTCTACGTCAAGCCGAGCACGGCCAAGCGCCTGAAGGCGGCGGCCGCCCGGCGTCGCAAGGCGGAGCGCCGCCGCGGAAGTCGGGAGCGCTAATGGCGAAGGAAGAAGCGATCGAAGCCGACGGGACGGTGACGGAAGTGCTGCCCAACGCGACCTTC
>DATDED010000238.1:0-1878 GCA_036523455.1 Gemmatimonadales bacterium | reverse complement strand
GCGGCGCCGGGATCTTGCCGACCGCCGGGGGATGGTGCAGAATATTCCCCACGGGCGGTGATCCACGCCCAACCTCATCGACCCTCCCCCAGCGAGGGTCCTCGTGAGGCAAAGGGGGGCGAACTCCCGGATCCCTTCGCTGAAACCTTTGCGTCGCCATCGGGCGCCGCTGCTGGGGGGCAGCCCGTGGCTCGACCAAAGGACCGGACCGATGACCACCAACAAAGACTTCAAGCGCCTCGTGCGCACGCGCATGCACAAGACGGGCGAGTCCTACACTGCCGCGCGTCTGCAGATGCTCACCAGGACCGCACCGCGCCGGAAGGCTGCGGCGCCGACGGCCGCCGAGTATGCCGCACTGGCCGGATTGAGCGACGCGGCGATCAAGGCCAAGACGGGCTGCACCTGGGAACGATGGGTGCACGCGCTCGACTACCGGAAGGCGTACGAGTGGCCCCACCGGGAAATCGCCGAGTACGTGCGCGAGAAGTTCAAGGTCCCGGATTGGTGGTGCCAGACGGTCACGGTCGGCTACGAGCGCATCAAGGGGCTGCGTGCCGTCGGGCAGCGGCGCGACGGGTCCTACGAAGCGTCGAAGAGCAAGGTCATCGCCGTGCCCGTCTCCCGACTGTACCGCGCCTGGCACAACGCGCGCACGCGGGCGCGCTGGCTGGACGTGAAGCCCGTGATTCGCACTGCGACGGCGGCGAAGTCAATGCGGCTCACCTGGCCGGACGGGACGTCGGTGCTGGTGGGGTTCGCCGCCAAAGGAGCCGCGAAGAGCCAGGTCGCCATACAGCACGTCCGCCTGCCGGATCGGGAGACCGCGACCCGGATGAAGGAGTACTGGGCCGCCCGGCTCGGCGCGCTGACCGAGGTGCTCGCGCCGCCCAGCGCGTAGTTAGCGCACCGGCAGTCCGCTCGGCACGCTCGCCGGAACCAGCCCATCCAGGGTCCGGGCCGACGGATCGGTCAGCGCCTTGAGAAACGCCACCAGCTCGGCCCGCTCCGTCTCGTTGAGGCGGAGCGGCTGCTGGAGGCGGAAGTCCAGCCGCTCGAGCACCGCCGCAATCGTCGTCGCGTCGCCGTGGTAGGTGGCGCGGACGTCCGGGGCCAGCTGGCTCGGGTCGAATTCCGTCAACGCCACGCGGGCGTCGTTGTAATGACGCACCACCGCCTCGAGGGTCGGATACGCTCCGTCGTGGAAATACGGCGCCGTGAGCTCGACGTTGCGCAGCGGGGCGACCCGGAACGCGAGGCGATAGAACTCGTTGCCCGGCAGCGCGCCGCGTCCCAAGTCGAGCGGCGGCTCGGCCCCCACACCCGGCCCGATCTGCGGCACTCCGACATCATCGAAGCTCCCCGCCCCGAGCTGCGGCCCGTTGTGGCAACTCGAGCAGGTCGCCTTGCCGAAGAACAGAATCGCGCCCCGCTTCTGCTGCGCGGTCATGGCGTTGTCGTCGCGTCGCAGGTAGTGGTCGAACGGTGTGTCGAGTCTCGTGAGGGCCTGGGTCTCGAACGCCGCGATGGCCGTCGCCGCGTGCTGGAAGCCGAGCTGAGCGCTGGAGACTCCGGGGAACGCGGCGGCGAAGCGGGCCTTGTAGGCGGGGATCGCCATCAGGCGGAGCATCACCGCCCGCCAGATCTCCACCCACTGAGTGTCACCGTATTGGGCGAGCTCGTTCGGTTTCCCGAACACGTCGGTGTCACCGGGCGCACCGCGCATCTCGGTGCGATTGGCGACGGGGAACATCGCCTGTGCCGCGAGCGCGTTCGGCAACCCGGGCGGCAGCGCCGCCCCAGCCGGCGTCTCGAACTGGCCTCCCCCCACGAACCCCACGACCCGGCCATCCCAGAAGAGGTACGGAACGGCGATCG
>DATDED010000237.1:0-10261 GCA_036523455.1 Gemmatimonadales bacterium | reverse complement strand
GTGGCGATGTACTCCATGCCGCCGGCCCGCTCGAGATCGCCCCGCTTCCCCAGCTCGTCGCGCAGCGTGACCGGATCGATCACGTCGCTGCGCTCGGTGAGGCTCACCATCGCCCGGAACAGGACGCGGTGGGCCTCCTTGTAGAACATCGTGTCGTCGAGGAACTCGGCCGCCTTGAGCGCCGCGTCCTGGTCGAGCAGCATCGCGCCGAGCACGGCCTGCTCGGCGTCGTTGCTCCAGGGCGTGCGCCGGCCGGCGACGTCGAGGTCAGCCGTCGAGGAGACGGTGGGCGATGCGGACGTCATCCCAGGTCGGTTTCTTCCAATTCGGGTTGCGGAGCAATGCGGCCGGGTGGTAGGTCACGATCAGGGGTATACCCCGGAACCGGTGCACCTTGGTGCGCAGCGCCCCGAGCGACTGCTTGGTGTTGAGCAGCGTCTGCGCCGCCGTGTTCCCCATGGCCAGGATCACTTTCGGCGCCAGCAGCTCGAGCTGCCGGAACAGATAGGGCACGCAGGCCGCGATCTCGTCGTACTGCGGGGTGCGATTCTGCGGCGGCCGGCATTTCACCACGTTACAGATGTACACCTGCTCGCGCGACAATCCGATCGCGGCCAGGATCTTGGTGAGGAGCTCGCCGGCCTGCCCCACGAAGGGGCGCCCGGTTTCGTCTTCGGTCCGCCCCGGCCCCTCGCCTACACAGACGAGACGGGCGGCGTCCGGACCTTCACCCGGGACGGTGTGGGAGCGGCTCTCGCACAGGCGGCATTTCGTGCACTCCGCCACCAGCTCCGCCACCTGGGCCAGCTGCGTGACGTGTTGCAGCGGGTCGGCCGCGAACAGGTCCCGGGCCGGCGGATCGTAGCTGATACCGGCGGGCGGCAGATCCATCCTCACCGGCGCCGGAGCGCTGGCCGGGGCGCTCCCAGCGGGGCTCGGGCCGGGAGCAAACGGCGCTCCGGACGGCGGCAGCATCACCGCATCCGTTCCGAGGAGCCGTTGCTGTTCCAGATAGGCGCGCGCCAGTGCCCGCCCGTCGCTCACGTCAACTCGTGCTCCACCGCGTCGAGGATTCGCTGCGCCACGTCGCGCTTGTCGAGCAGCGGGAGCTCCAGGGGAGCCCCGGACCGCCCGAGCAGCGTGACTTTATTCGTGGTCACCTCGAACCCCGCACCGGGCTCCAGCGCGTCGTTCAGAACCACGTAGTCCAGCCGCTTCGATTTCAGCTTCTCCCGGGCGCGCGCGAGCCCGTCACCGGTCTCGAGCGCGAATCCAACCACCAGGCAACCGGACGGCCGCTTCAGGGTCGCGAGAATGTCCGGCGTCGGCTCCAACGCTAACGTGATTCGTCCACGGCCGCGAGGGCGTTTGCGCTTGTCCGTTTTTGTGGGACGGTAGTCGGCCGGGGCCGCGGCCATGAACAGCGCGGACGCGCCGGCGAGCGCTTGCTGTACCGCGCGCTGCATCGCGTCCGTGGTTTCGACGCGCACGGTTTCTACACCCGGAGGCGGGCCGAGCGTCGTCGGTCCCGCCACGAGCACGACCTGCGCGCCGCGGTCGCGCGCCGCCTCGGCCAGCGCCCACCCCATGCGTCCGCTCGAGGGATTGGTGAGCACGCGGACGGGATCGAGATGCTCGCGGGTGGGGCCCGCGCTCACGACCACTTTGCGCCCGGCCCAGCGGGTATCCGCCCCGAGATGACGCAGCACCGCCGCGAGGATCGTCTCCGGCTCGCTCATCCGGCCCTGCCGCTCGCTCGGGCCTTCGGCGAGCGCGCCGGTCTCAGGCCCGATGAACGTCCAGCCCCGCGCGGCGAGCGCCCGCAGATTGGCCTGGGTGCCCGGGTGGGCGAACATGGCGTCGTTCATGGCGGGGGCCGCGAGCACGGCGCCGGGACGCGCCAGCAGAACCGCGGTCAGCAGATCGTCGGCCATGCCCATCGCCGCGCGGGCCAGCAGCTGCGCCGTCGCGGGGGCCACGATCACCAGATCCGGATGCTTGGCGAGGCCGATGTGGGCCAGCGCGCGGTCCCGCTCCCACAGGGAGGTGAGGACGGGCCGGCCGGTGAGCGCCTCGAAGGTCAGGGGCCGGACGAATTCGGTGGCCGCGGCGGTCATCACCACGTCCACCGTCACGCCGGCCTCGGCGAGCCGCCGGGCCAGCGTACAGCTCTTGTAGCAGGCGATGCCGCCCGACACGCCGAGCACGACGTGACGGCCGGCGACGCTCATCAGGCCTCCTGCCGCCGCCGCCGCACCAGCTTGTACTTCAGGTTCCCCTGCACCAGCTCGTGCAGCGCGCGGGTCGTCAGCTTCTGCTCGAATTCCACGCTACGATCGCGGGGAAACTCGTTGACGAACCGCGCGAACTTCGCCGCCACCAGAACGCCCAGATACTTGTTCTGCGTCTGATTCGCGACTTCCTGCGGAGTGATGATTCGCATCGGGTCCTCTTCCTCTACTCGGTTCAGTCGTTCGTTCTCGCCCGCGGCTGATGCCGCTCGGCGGCGCTCACCAGGTCCTCGACCAGCCGCACCAGGCGCGGAATCGTCGGGCGGTGCGCCCGTTTCCCGTCCTCGTCGATGATGCGGCCGACTTCCGCGACCACGGCGACGAGATCGTCGTTGATCACGATATGCTCCCAATCGAGCGCCTGCCGGATTTCCTCGGTCGCGCGCTGCAGCCGCCGCCTCAGGACGTCCGGCGCCTCGGTCTCCCGTCCCACAAGGCGCTCGATCCAGGTATCCGGGTCGGGCGGGAGCACGAACACGCTGATCGACTCGGGCGGCGGGCACTCCTGCTGCACCTGCCGCGCCCCCTGCACCTCGATGTCCAGGAGCGCGTGCTTCCCGGCCGCCAGCACCGTCTGTACCTCGCGCCGCAACGTGCCGTAGCGGTTCCCGGCGTACTCCGCCCACTCCAGGAACTCGCCGGCGTTGACGAGTCGATCGAATTCCGCCCGCGTGACGAAGTGGTACGACTCGCCCTCCCGCTCCCCCGGTCGCGGCGGGCGCGTCGTAGCCGACACCGAGTATCCCACGTCCGGGCGCCGCGCGAGCAACGCCTGGGAAATCGTCGTCTTGCCGCCCCCCGAAGGGGCGGACAGGATGACGACCCGCGGCCTCACTCCAGATTCTCCAGCTGCTCCCGGAACCGCTCCAGCTCACCCTTCATCGCGATCACCGTGTGCGTGATCGCGGCGTCGTTCGCCTTCGACCCCATCGTGTTGACCTCGCGCAGCAGCTCCTGCGCGAGAAACCCGAGCTGCTTGCCGACCGCGCCGTCGCCCTCGCCGAGGGCCGCACGCACCGCCGCCAGGTGGGTGCGGAACCGCACCAGCTCCTCGCTGATGTCCACCCGGTCGGCGAGCAGGGCGATCTCCAGCGCGAGGCGCTGCTCATCCACGTGCACACCGCTCGCCAGCTCGGCGACGCTCTTGCGCAGCCGGGCCAGCTCGGCAGCGAGCCGCTCGGGCGCCCGCTGCTCGACGGTGCGGGCGCCCGCCTCGAGGGCGTCGACGCGCACCAGCAGGTCCGCCGCCAGGGCGCGCCCTTCGCGCTCGCGCATCGCGAGCACGTCCGCGGCCGCCCGCTCCACGATCGGCTGCACGTCGGCCCAGCGCGCCACTGTGCCGTCGCTGGTCGTCGCCAGCACGTCGGGATGCCGCGCCACGAAGGCGAGGTCCGGCTCTCCTTTCAGGCGCAGCGACTTCTTCAGCTGGCGCAGCGCGCGCACCACCGCGCGCGCCCGATCCAGATCGAGCGCCACACCACCCGCCGCCGCCGGCTGCTCGATCCAGCGAGCCGTCACCGCGACGTGCCCGCGCTCCAGCAGCCGCCGCAACCGGTCCCGCAGGTCGCTCTCCAGTCCGCTGAGATCGTACGGCAGCTTGAGCTGCGGATTGAAGTAGCGGTGATTGACGGTGCGGATTTCCACCCGCAGGCGTCCCTCCGCTACCGCCCCTTCGGCGGCGCCGAACCCCGTCATGCTCCGCGGCACAGACTTTAAGCTTAGTCGGCTAAAGAACTTAGGTCAATCCACATCAGCTATCGCCTATCAGCCATCGGCTATCAGTCGCCGACAGCCACATCGTGCCTGCTGGTAGCTGATAGCTGATAGCCGATAGCTAGTTCCTGAAGAACCACGCCACCCCGTAGTACTGCGCCCGCTTGGGATAGCCGAGTCCGGTCACGTAGCTGCCGCGCATCGCGTCGTAGTTGCGGGTGATCCAGTACGCCGTGAAGTCCGCGATGCGCAGCTCGATGTTCGTCGTGACGAACGTCGCGGGTCTCAGGGGGAGCGGATCGCCCGCGTCATCGCGCCCACCCAAGGCGCTGCGGCTCCAGCTCTCGGCCGTGACCTCGCCCCGGAGGGAGAAGACGCCGCTCTTGTACACGCGCCAGAATTTCGAATAGAAGGTGGCGGACACCCGCGCATGCTTGGGTGGCTCGAAATCGCCGCCCCCCTGCACCGGATCGAAGTACCAGCCGGAGAGCTCTACGCCCGACAGCGGCCGCACAGCGGCGTACACGGAGAGGTATGTGCTGCGCGGCCGCGCGCCGAGGGTCGCGACGGGCTTGATGCCCAGCGCGAAGCCGAGTGGAGCGAAGGGATCGCGGCGCAGCTGACCGGCCTCGAGCGTGACGCGCCGCCGGTCCCAGCGCAGATACGCGGCATAGTCGGTGGCCCATTGGAACGTGTCGGCCACGAGCGGCGCCCGGAAGTCCTCCACGCGGGCAGCTTCCGCGCGCACGGTGAACCCGAGCGGCAACGTCAGGCCGGCCGACACGTGGGCGCGATTCCCATGTCCGGCCTCGCCGTAGTAGGATCGGCGCCCGTCGGCCGCGAGCGTCAGGAACGGCACCGGCTGCCACGCGACACGACCTTCCAGCTGGAGCGGGCGTCCCGCCCCTTGCGCCCGCACCGTGAAGCCCAGCGATGCGCGTGAGCGCGTCTCGGAGAGCTCGAGGATCGCCTGGTACAGCGACGACCGGTTGATGGAGTCGGGCACCAGCGTGTCCTTGGAGTTCTGGGTCCGCACCAGGCTCAGTCCCAGCCGTTCCCCCAGCCCGTCCGCGCGCGTGGCATAGAACGCCCGCAGCAGCCCGTCCTGCCGCCGCTGGCGCCACTCGTCTACTTCCGGGCCGTCGCCGCGCCGCCAGGCGGAGCTCAGGAGCTGGTAGGCGACGCCGAACCGTGGCGACGGCACGTACTCCGCTTTGAGCCACAGGTCCACCGTGTTGAAGGCCGTGGTGGAGCTGCCCGCGATGCCGTCGATGTTGCGGTAATCGGCGTTGACCGAGAGCCCCACGCCGGATTTCCAGCGCTTGGCGAAGCTGCCGCGGTATTGCGCGATCGAGTTTCCCCCGGTGCTGATCCGCACGCCCGTGCGCGGCATGCTGGAGCGCTGCCGCGCGGTCACGAGATACACGCGCAGCGTCGACGGCAGGATCTGCACGTCGATCCGCTCGATCGGTCCGAGGGGAATGCGCGCCGGGTCGAGCCACAGCGAATCGCGCCCCAGCGGCAGGTAGGGCACGCCGTCCCAGTAGACTTCCAGGGCGAGCGGACCTTGCCCGCCGTACACCGGCACTTCAGCCGCCCCGAACCACCCGCCGCGGGCGACGTACACGCCGGGGATTCGCGCCAGCAGATCGGACAGCGTCGTGATATCGGACAAGACGAGGGAGTCGCCGTCGAAGCGCCAGCGCGTCCCGCGCGGCAGCGGCCCGGACGGGATCGCCTGGGCGAACGTCGGGAGGTAGCGCTCGACCGTGTCGCGCGCGGCGCTGTCCGCCGCCGCGCGCGCCGAATCGGCGCGGGCCGAATCCGCTCTGGTCCTGGGACGAGGCGGGCCCGTGTCCACCTGGGCCGCGAGGCGGCCGCCCGCGACGAGGAGAGCCCCCGCGACGAGGAGGCTCCGGGTCATCAGGTCCCGGCGCGCCGCAGCAGGAACTCGCTGAACAACCGCACGCCGAACGCCGTCGGTCCCTTGACCTGGTGCGGGGCCTCGTTGTCGGTGTAGGCGGTCCCGGCGATGTCGAGGTGCACCCAGGGATACCCCTCGACGAATTCCCGCAGGAACCAGCCGCCGGCGATCGACCCCGCGCCGCGCCCGCCGGAGTTCTTCACGTCGGCGATGTCGGACTTCACGAGGTCGCGGTATTCGTCCCACAGCGGCAGCGGCCAGCACCGCTCTCCCGCCCGCTCGCCGGCGTCGCGGACTTCGGCCGCCAGGGCGTCGTCGTTTCCCATCACCGCGCTCGCCTGGTTGCCCAGCGCGATCACCACCGCTCCGGTCAGCGTGGCGGCGTCGATCACCGCCGCGGGCTTGTAGCGGCGGGCATAGGACAACGCGTCGCACAGCACGAGCCGCCCTTCCGCATCGGTGTTCACGATTTCGATCGTCTTGCCGAAGTGACTCTTGATCACATCCCCGGGCTTGACGGCGGTGCCGGATGGCAGGTTCTCAGTGCTGGAAATCAGGCCCACGACGTTGAGCGCCGGGCGCAGTCTGCCCAGCGTCTCGAAGGTCCCCAGCACGGCCGCCGCGCCCGACATGTCGTACTTCATCTCCTCCATGTTGGCGGCCGGCTTGATCGAGATACCCCCGGAGTCGAAGGTGATCCCCTTCCCGACCAGCACGACGGGCGCGGCGTCGCCCGCGCCGCGGTAGTCCAGCACGATGAACCGCGGCTCCTGCGCGCTCCCCTGCGCCACCGCGAGCAGCGCGCCCATCCCCTCGGCACGCAGCTCGGCGGGCCCGAGCACCGTCACGCCGAACCCGTGGGTGCGGCCCAGCGCCTGGGCTTGCTCCGCGAGGTAGGTCGGCGTACACACGTTGCCCGGCTGCACCTGCAGGCCGCGGGCGAGCAGGTGGCCTGCCGCCACCGCGTCCCCTCGGACACGCCCCGCCTCCGCCGCCTTCGCCTCGGCCGCGTCCACTACCACGTCCACCCCGGCGATCGCGGCACGAAGCTCGTCGCTGGGACGCTTCAGTTCCACGAATGCCCAGCCGCCATGGGCCGCCCCTTCAACGGCAGCCTGGGCGATCGCCGCGCCGGTGAGCTTGTTGCGGGCCTCCGCCGCGACCCCGAACGCGTAGCGTCCGGTGCCGAGCACCCGGGCCCGCTTCGCCGCCACGGCCGCGGCGCGACGCACAGCGCTGACGGTGACCTCGTTCGCCTTTCCCATGCCCACCAGCAGCACGCGCCGCGCCTTCCCAGTGCCGTAGGCGAGCAGCGTCTCGTCCCGTTTTCCCTTGAAGTCCCCGTTGGCGAGCGCGCGGCCCAGCGCGCCGCCCGTCGCCTGATCGAGCGGCGCGAGCGCCGCCGGGAGCGTAGTCGCGGTGGTCACGGCTACCGCCAGCAGCGGCGTATCGATCTCGGGGAACGGTTGCGCCGTCAACGTGCTGTTCATGCGAGGTGCTCGATGATCGCGTCGGCGAACGTGGAGGTGGAGACTTCGGTCGCGCCCGGCATCTGCCGCGCCAGGTCGTAGGTGACTCGGCCCCCGGCGATCGCGCCTTCGATCCCGGCGATGATGGCGCGGCCCACCTCGGCCCAGCCGAGCTCGGCGAACATCATGGCGCCGGAGAGGATCACGCTCCCGGGATTGATCTTGTCCAGTCCGGCGTACTTGGGCGCCGTGCCGTGCGTGGCCTCGAACACCGCGTAGCCGTCACCCACGTTGCCGCCGGGCGCCAGTCCCAGTCCGCCCACCTGCGCGGCGCAGGCATCGGAGAGGTAGTCGCCGTTGAGGTTGGGCGTCGCCAGGATGGAGTACTCGGCGGGCCGCAGCAGCAGCTGCTGGAACATGGAGTCGGCGATGCGGTCTTTGATGACCACTCGTCCCGCGTCCCCCGTCCCCTTGCCCATATCGGCTTCCGCGATCGTACGGTCCCCGAATTGCGACTTGGCGGTTTCGTACCCCCAATCCCGAAACGCGCCCTCGGTGAACTTCATGATGTTCCCCTTGTGCACCAGCGTCACCGACGGGCGGCCCGACTCGATCGCGAAACGAATCGCCTTGGCCACGAGCCGCTGCGAGCCGAACTTGGACATCGGCTTGATCCCGATCGCGCTGCCGGGCCGGACCTTCTTCCCCAACCGCTCGAGCAGGGCGATCAGCTCGTTGGACTCCTTGCTCTCCGCCGGGAATTCCACCCCGGCATAGACGTCCTCGATGTTCTCGCGATAGATCACGATGTCGAGCTTACCCGGGTCCTTCACCGGCGCCGGCACGCCCTTGAACCAGCGCACCGGCCGCACGCAGGCGTACAGATCGAGCAGCTGGCGCAGGGCGACGTTCAGCGAGCGAATCCCGCCGCCGACCGGTGTCGTGAGCGGTCCCTTGATCGCCACGCGGTGCGCGCGAATCACCTCGAGCGTCTCGTCGGGCAGCCAGTTGCCCGTCGCCTTGAACGCTTTTTCGCCGGCGAGCACTTCGCTCCACTCCACCTGGCGGCGGCCACCGGAGGTCTTCTTCACGGCGGCGTCGAACACCCGGCGCGACGCGCGCCAGATGTCGGGCCCCGTGCCGTCGCCCTCGATGAATGGGATGATGGGGTTCTCGGGCACCACCCAGCGCCCGTCACGATAGTCGATCTTCGTGCCGCTCATCGCTTACCCTCGCTTCCGCACCGCAACCCAGCGGCGGTTCATGTGCCCCATGTACTCGGCGCGCGGCCGAATGAGGCGGTTGTCCGCGTGTTGCTCGAGCACGTGTGCGCACCAGCCGCTCACCCGACTCACCGCGAAGATGGGGGTGTAGAGGTCGAGCGGGATGCCCATGACGTAGTACAGCGACGCGGAATAGAAATCGACGTTGCAGTAGAGGCCCTTTTCCCGGCGCACCACGGCCTCGATGGTCCGCTGCATGGCGGACCACTGCGACTGCCCGGCCCGGACGCCCAGGCTCTCCGCCATGCGGCGCAGGTGCGCCGCGCGCGGGTCTTCGGTACGGTACACCCGGTGGCCGAACCCCATGATCTTGCGCTTCTGCGCCAGCGCGCCCTGGATCCACGCCTCCGCTCGTTCCGGACTCTGAATCTCCAGCAGCATCTTCATCACTTCGGCGTTGGCCCCGCCGTGCAGCGGGCCCGCCAGCGCCGCGATCGCCCCCGTCACCGCGCCGTGCACGTCCGCCAGCGTCGCCGCGATGACCCGGGCGGCGAAGGTGGACGCGTTGAGCTCGTGATCGGCATGGAGGATGAGGGCCACGTCGAAGGCGTGCTCGGTTTCCCCATCGGGCTTCTTCCCCGAGACCAGGTAGAGGAAGTTGGCGGCGAGCGAGAGCCCGCGGCGGGGCGACAGCGGCTTCTCGCCGTTCCGCAGCCGGTGGAACATCGCCACCATCGTGGGCAGCTGGGCGATCAGGCGCACCGCCTTGCGGTGCTCGGCCTCGCGTCCGTTGTTGCCCCGATCCGGGTCCACGAAGACCGACGCACTCACGGCGGTGCGCAGCACGTCCATCGGATTCGCGTTGGTGGGGGCGTCGCGAATGATGCGCTGCACGACCTTGTCGAGTTTCTGCGAGGCCTTGAGCTGGGCCGTGAATTCCTTGAGCTGGTCGCGGGTCGGCAGGTCGCCGTTCAGCAGCAGGTAGGCGGTCTCTTCGAAGGTGGAATGATCGGCGAGGTCGTTGATGTCGTAGCCACGGTAGATGAGCCGGCCTTCCTCACCGAACACGTAGCAGATGGACGAATCGTTGGCGACGACGCCTTCCAGCCCGCGGGAGGGGGGCGCAGTCGGCTCGGTGGCGGTCGGCATGGTGGGGCAGGACCCGTCCCAGGTTCGAGGTAAGCTGCGAAGACGGTGCAGTTTACCAAGGGTGCCCCGGGTTGCGCCAGCGCCGCGGGAACTGCCTCAGCTCATGGAGTGATGTTGAAGGGCAGACTGGTGACGTTCATCGCCCCGCTGGCGGCCTTGAGCGTATAGCCCGTTCCCGCGGTGTTGATGCTCAAGTCGGCGAACGTCGCGTTGCCCAATACCGCCGCGATCGTCAAGGTGCCCGACAACGTGCCGGGGCCTGCATTGGTGCCGAAAGACATCGTGACGTTACCCACGAAGCCCGTCGCCGTGTTGCCCCCGGCGTCCAGCGCCGTGACGACCACCGCAGGAGTGATCGTCCCCCCGACAACCGTCGCGGTCGGCTGCACGCTGAACACGAGCGTGGTCGCCGTGCCTGCCGTGATGCTGAAGGCCTGGCTGGTATCCGGAAGCAGGCTGCCGGAGGTCGTGGCCAGCCGGTACCCCGTCCCG
>DATDED010000236.1:0-4439 GCA_036523455.1 Gemmatimonadales bacterium | reverse complement strand
GGCTTGGCGGGGGTCACCCCGCCGCCGGAGCTCGGGCGGCGACTCGTGGTCTACGATCTGCCGCGGGCGCTCGAGCTGCGGTTGGCCATCCTGCGACGGGTGCCCGTGCCGGCGGCGTGGAATAAGCTGCTGATCTGGTGGAGCACCGAGCGGGCTCGTCGGGGGTCCTGAGCTAGCGACTCCGGCCATTCGGGGAGAGCCGCCATTCGTGGGCGAGCCGGATCAGTCCCACTCCCTCCTTCTCCGGGAGCGTGACCCGGAATCGCGCGGCGCGTTTCCAGACCACCACCGGTTCCACGGCGAGACGGTGTTCATAGATCAGCACGTGCAGCGCATAGGAGCCGCTCGCCAGCGCGAGGGGCCGGTATTCGACCTCCAGTGTCACGCGTTCGCCGGCGCGCGCCGTGATCTCGAGGCCCTGGCGATTGCAGCGCGTCCCGTGCAGCACGTGCCACTCCCGGGCGATCTGGACTCCCACCGAGGCCCCGGCAATGTCGCGGCGGGCCCGCAGGTGGATGCGGAACGTGAGGTCGCCGTCGCTGCGGAACAGTGGCTCCGTCCCTCCCCCCCCGTCGCCGCCCAGGACCTCGACCGACTCGATATCGAGGGGCGAGCGGGCCGGCTCGCCTTCCCGCTCGTCGGCGTCGTCGCCTTCCTCGGCCTCGATGACCCGCTCGTAGGCGGCGAACGCGTCCTCCGGTCGCCCGAGGGCGACGACGCGTCCGTGATCCAGCAGCAGTGCGGTATCACACAGCTGCTCCACCAGGTAGCGCTCGTGCGAAACGAGGACCATGGTCGTACCGGCGGCCTTGAAGCCGAGCATCCGCCCGAGGCAGCGATCGCGGAAGGCGGTGTCGCCCACCGCGAAGGCCTCGTCGATGAGCAGGATTTCGGGCTCGAGGTGCGAGGCGATGGCGAATCCCAGTCGCAACGCCATGCCGGCCGAATAGAACTTGATCGGCACGTCGATGAAGCGCTCCAGCTCGGCGAAGGCGAAGATCGCGTCGAGTTTGGCCTTCAGCTCGCTGCGGGACAGGCCGAGCAGCGCCCCCTCCAGGAACACGTTCTCGCGCCCGGTGAGATCTCCGTGGAAGGATCCTCCGAGAAAGCTGAGCAGCGACAGCCGCCCGGTGACGCGAATCGAGCCGCGTGTGGGCTTCATCATGCCCGCGATCAGCTTCAGCATCGTGGACTTGCCGGACCCGTTGGCGCCGACGAGCGCGAACGTCGAGCTGGGCTTGACGTCGAACGTCACGTCCTCGAGCGCCCACATGGTCTTGGGGCGGGGGGGCCGGGACGTGCTCCGCCGCGGGAGCATGTTCGACAGCAACTCCTTCAGCGACCGGCTCCGCAAGCGGTACCGCTTCCAGACTCCGGAGACCGTGATGGCCACGGGGCTACACCGATTCGGCGAAGTACGGTTCGGTCACGTGGAACACCCACGCCCCGGCCGCGAGGAGGACGACACCCACCGCCAATGGGTACCAGAGGGACAGGGGTTGGAGATCGCCGCGGCCCAGCAGGGCGGCGCGGGAGAAGTTGAACACCGATACCAGCGGGTTGAGATCGTACAACGCCTTGAAGCGGGCCGGGACGACCGAGGAGGCATAGGCGACCGGCGTCAGCAGCAGCCACACGCGCATCCCCATGTCCACCAGATGCCCGACGTCGCGATAGAACACGTTGAGCGCCGAGCCGAGCAGCGACAGACCGGTCACGATCGTCATGAGAATGAGGAGTACTGGCAGGAGCAGCCAGGCCTCGGGCGCCGGCGTTACGTGTTGCACCACCATGAGCAGGGCGAGCATGACAGCCGCCAGCGCCGAGTCGATCAGGGCGCCCGCGATGGCCGCGAGCGGCAGCGTCGCTTTTGGAAACGGGGCGTGGGCCACCAGCCCTCTTTCACTCTGCACCGCCCGCGCTCCGCGGGAGACCGCGCCGGACACGAAGCTCCACAGCACCACGCCGGAAAAGGCGAACAGCGGATAGGGCACGCCGTCCGATGGTGCACGCAGAAACGCGCCGAACACCAGCACGTACACGCCCAGCTCGACCAGGGGACGGCCGAACACCCACAGGGCGCCGAAGAACGTCTGCTTGTAGCGCGACTTGAGGTCCCGCAGGATGAGCTGCGTGAGGAGGTCACGGAAGCGCGACAGGGCCGGCACGGATGCAAAACTAATGCATGACGGGGCCCGGACACGAGCGCTGCAACTTTCTGTGGCGTTTGGGCGTCACAACAAGGTGACCACGCCGTCGGACGTGGCGCGTCTCAGGAGTCAAGGAGGGTGTATGCGTTTCCTGGCTTTATCGCTCGGAGCCGTCGGCAGCCTAGGCGTGGTAGCATTGGGGGGCCGCACAATTGCGGCGGACCGGACGGCCCTTGCGCGACGCGCACCCATCGCGGAGTCGACCATCGCGGCGCCGGCCGTCGCGCCGGCCGTATCGGCAGCGGATCGCGTGTGGTATGGCGGCACGCTCGCCCCCATCGTCGTCGTGGCGGATGCCCCCGAGCATGCACGGGCGCACGCCGCGCGCGACTGCCCGGCTCGCGGGAGCTGACCGGCCGGCGGCATCGCGGCGAAACCGGTAGTACCTTCCCCCCGTAGGGTCGGCGGTCTTTGAGCCTCACCCCACGGGGGGATTCGTATGAATGGCCGGGAATTCTGGATGCGGTGGCGCAGTGACATCCTGCGCGGCGTCGTGATCTTCGGGGTCGTCCTGGGTGGGGGCCTCGTCCTGCGCTCGATGGTGCATCGAGGGCGCGCCCAGCTGAGCGGTCTGGAGCGCGCGTTCGATACCGACTTCTTCGCTGCGGATCGCCAGCGGGCCGAGCCGTGGACCTATGTGACGCCGCTCGCGTCGCAGCGCACCCTGTGGCTGCGGAACGTCAACGGCTCGATCACCATCGAGCCGGCCGAGGCGGGCAACGTGGAGATCAGGGCGGAGCGCACCTTCCGGCATTCGGCGGCCGATTCCGTCCGGATCGTCACAGCCGAATCCGAGCAGGGAATCACCGTGTGCGCCATGTGGCCCGGTACGAGCGGCGGCGCCGCCTGCGGCCCCGACGGTCACTACACATCCGAACCCAAGCTGCGGGGCAACGATGTCGCGGTCGTGTTCACTGTCCGGCTGCCCCGCGGGGTGAAGGTCGACGCATCGACGATCAACGGCGACGTTGAGGTGCGCGGCGCCTCAGCGCCCATCGGGGTGGGCACGGTCAACGGTGACGTCACCGTCGAGACCTCCGGAGGACCGGTGCGCGCGGCGACGGTAAACGGCGACGCGCAGGCGACGATTCGCGGGTTCGCCGGGCCGGGCGATGTCAACATCACGACAGTGCACGGCGATGCGACGCTCGACCTGCCGGACCAGGTCGATGCGGTGCTGGACGGCCACACGGTCACGGGCGATATCACCAGCGACTACCCGCTCACCATTGCGGGAAAATTCGCGTCCCACGATCTCTCGGGCACCCTCGGCAAAGGCGGCCGGGGGATTCACATCACCACGGTGGCCGGCGACGTCCAGCTGCGAAAGGCGAGCCAGTCCGTGCAATCCATTCCCGTGGCCCCGAAGCCCCCCGCTCACCCGACGCCGCCGCGCGCGCCGCGCACCTCCGCGCGCGCCGGCGCGCCCTGACGCTGGGACCGCGCGCCTTCGCCGATCAGGGTCGCCCGTAGCGACGATCCGCCAAGGTCCGTATCTTCCGCTGACCCTCTCCGTCCGTCGCAAAGGCATTCTTGGCAGAACTGCTCGACACCCTGCGTAACGCACTTGCCGACCGCTACGCCCTGGAGCGGGAGTTGGGGCATGGTGGCATGGCGACGGTGTTCCTGGCACAGGACCTGAAGCACCGCCGCAAAGTGGCGATCAAGGTGCTCAAGCCCGAGATCGCTGCGGCGATCGGACCCGAGCGGTTTCAGCGCGAGATCGAGATCGCGGCCCAGCTGCAGCACCCCCACATCCTGCCGCTCTACGATTCCGGTGAGGCCGCCGGATACCTCTACTACGTCATGCCGTACGTGGAGGGGGAATCGCTGCGGGACCGGCTGAATCGCGAAAAGCAGCTGCCCCAGGAAGACGTCGTCAAGATCACCTCCGAGGTGGCGAGCGCGCTGGGCTACGCGCACAGCCGCGAGTTCGTGCACCGCGATATCAAACCCGAGAACATCATGCTGTCGGGAGGGACCGCGGTGGTGGCGGATTTCGGCATCGCGCGAGCCGCCTCGGCCGTGGAGCAGCAGCAGCTCACGCAGACCGGCACGGTGATCGGGACGCCGCTGTACATGAGTCCCGAGCAGGGAACCGGGAGCGACGTCGACGGGCGCAGCGACCAGTACAGCCTCGCGTGCGTCGTGTACGAGATGCTGGTGGGCGAGCCTCCGTTCACCGGGCCGAACGTCCAGTCGATCATCGCGCGTCATTCCCTGGCCACC
>DATDED010000235.1:0-4442 GCA_036523455.1 Gemmatimonadales bacterium | reverse complement strand
CGCTGCTCCGGCGGGACGCCGGACAGACGCGCCAGCAGCAGCGCATTGTTGGCGGCGTCGAGCGATTGGCCGGGCGCCACGCTCCCCTGCTCGAGCGCGAACCGCGCCGAATGAACGCCCGGCGCACCGCTGAGGGCGTCGACCTCCAGCCCCGAATCGTCGGCCAAGGTCGGCAGGCCGCTGCGCTGCGCGAAGTGCCGTGCCTTGGCCACCGCGTTGCCGCTGTAGCTGTCGGTCTGCTCCAGATCGTCCTCTTCCGGCAACCGCTCCAATCCGAGCTCGTCGGGGAAGCTGACCTGCAACGCCGCGACCGCCAGCAGCTCGCGAATCTCGCGGGTCTTCCCCGGGCTGCGCGTGGCGACGAGCAACTTCATTGCGGAATCATCGCTCCTTCTCCCGCAATCGCCGTATCAGATCCGTGGTGGACTTCCCGGCAACGAGGGGAATCCGCACGACGCGCCCGCCCCAGCCGGTCACGTCCGCCGCCCCGACGATCTCCTCCAGCGCGTAGTCGGCGCCCTTCGCCAGCACGTCGGGTCGGAGCGCCCGGATCAACTCGAGCGGCGTCGCCTCCTCGAACGGGACGACGCAATCCACGCATGCCAGGGCCGCGAGCACCCGTGCGCGCTCGAGCCACGGCACCAGCGGGCGGTCGTCACCTTTGGCCAGCCGGCGCACCGAGTCGTCCGAGTTGACGCCCACCACGAGCGCGCCGCCCTCGGCGCGCGCCGCTTCCAGCACCGTCACGTGTCCCACGTGGAGCAGATCGAAGACTCCGTTGGTGAACACCACCGGACCGGCCTGGGTCGCGCGCCAGCGAACGGCATCCTCACGCGGCCGGATCTTGGAGGCGGTGCTCACCTCACAGCGGCTCGGTGACCTTGGGATGGAACCGGAAGGTGTGATCGAACAGCGGCAGGTGGACCGACTCGGCGTACTCGCTTTCGATCGTGATCTGCCGCGGTGAGGCGACGCGGGTGATCTCCAGGTTCGAGGCGGCGTCGTCGGGGAGGCCGATGTCCTGGATCGCCGCCACGATGCGCCGCTGGATCGTGCCGTTGTCGAGGGCCGCCGCGACCCGCGCCTGCGAGCCCATTTCGTCCACGAGCCGGTAGTAGCGGAAATAGAGCTCGCCGATGTTGACGCCGTAGTAGAGCACCGCCACCAGCACGAGCAGCGACAGCAGGCACCCGGTCGTGCTGGCTCCACGCCGGCGCGTGGGAGAGGTCGTGGTCACCATTGGGATTGTGCTCCGTCCACGATCTCGGTGACGAGCTTCTGCAGCGCGACCTTGCGGCCCTCGGCTTCCTGCGGGGGCTGGTAGTCCCCGAGGATGGTGAGACCCTGATGCTGCCAGAGGGTCCGGCCGTCGCGCTGATCCACGATCGAGATATCCACGGTCAGCTGCACCTGCCGGCGCGTGACGTTGGCCTCACCGGTGCCGGCCTGCACCGCGATCGGCAAATCGGGATCGTAGCGGGCGATCCGTCCCCGCACGACTGCATCGGCCGTGGCCTCCCCGGCGGCGCGCAAGCCGAGCCGCCCCTCGATCGCCTCGTGCACGGCGTTGGCCACTTCCGTGGTCAGCGCCGGCTCCGGCGTGTCGTTGTCGAAGGGCAGGATCGCGACGGTCTTGATGTTCGGGAGGCCGCCACCGGCGAACCCGTACAGGCAGCCGCCCAGCGCGAGCCCGGCGAGGCTAGCGGCGACTGCGCCACAGCGCCGGCGCGAACGTCGCTCCGGAATCCACCGCCACGAAGGTGAGCTCAAACCGTGCCGACCTCTTCGGGACATCGATCCGTGCGCTCTCGGGAAGTCCGCCGGGGCCGAGGACCGTGCGGCCACGCGCCATCACCGTACCGTCGCGGCGCCATTCCGTCTCGAGCGTCCGCGCCGCGCCCAGGCTCCGGCGGAAGTCGAGCGTGTCGTGCTCCTCGGCGTAGCGCCAGACCGTCCGGACGGAGTCGCTGGCGCCGAACACCGTCGCCGCGGCGCCGGGCGGACGCACGACCCCGAGCGCGGTCCAGACGAGCTGGACGGCCGGCGTCACCGACGAAGGATAATCCTCCTTCGGGTCCGCCCACTGCAACGAGTCGCCCACCACGACCGCCGCGCCGGTCTTGATGTTGAGCGAGGTCGCCCAATCGACCCGCACCGAATCCGGTGGTGCGACCCGGGCCGTGCCGCGGCCGCCGCCGCTGCGCTGATCGTCGCGATAGCGCCACCGGAACCGCATCGCCGTGGGACGCGTCGGTCCGCTCCCCCGACTCCACACCGCGATGCTGTCGCGCGGCACGACGGCGACGGGCTCCGGCAGGAGCGGCGCCGGGCGGCCGTAACAGGCGGCCAGCGCGAAACATGCGGCAATGCAGGAACCGCCGCCGAGGCGGTCAAGCAAGCGCCGGGAGCTCAATAGTTGAACCCGAAGAAGAAGTCCGCGAACCGCGCGCGCCGATCCCGGGAGGGCAAGCCGTACGACGTGATGTCGCCACGGTGGTAGCGGTAGCCCACATCGAGCCGCAACACGAGCGCGTCGACGATCGGCATGCGGAAGCCCACCCCCCAGCTGCCGAGCGTCCCGCGGCCGCGCGTGGTCGGCGTCCACGCACGCCCCAGATCGGTGAAGAACGCCCCCTGCACGCCGGGAAACTGCGCGGCCCCGAACGGGAACCCCAGGGCCAGGTAGTCGGTGATCGGAAAGCGCCACTCGGCGGACAGCAACCAGGCCCGGGTGCCGGACACGTACCCGAAATACGGATAGCCGCGCAGCCCCCAGGAGCCGCCGATATTGATGAGGCGAGGCCGGTCGCCGCCCGTCCAGTAGCCGAGCGCGCGCACGGCGATCGCGCTGCGCCGCGTGGTGCGGAGGTAGTGCCGCGCATCGCCCGAGAGGACGTAGGCGTCGAACCGGCCGTGGTTGACGTCGTTCACGAGCCCGACGGTGAAGCTGTACCGCTCCCCGTCGATCGGCCCGGTGGCCAGCCACAGGCTGTTGTCCTTCACGTAGGTGAGGTAGTTGGCGGCCAGCCAGGCGACGCGACGCGGCTCAGCCACGATCGGATTGGCGAAATCGAAGCGGTTCGAATGCTCCAGCCGGAACTCCGCCTCGAGCCGCCGGAAACGGGAGAACGGGTAGCGCACCTGACCCAGCACGCCGTAGCTCGTCTCCTGGAACAGGCTGGTGAAATCTCCCTCGTAGAACAGCCCACGCTGTCGATAGGCGCCGACGCCCCAGTTGATGCGATGGGTCTGGTCGAGATAGAACGCCGAACCGCTGAGATTCTCCAGCAAATTCCCGAGACCGCTGCCGGAATAGGAAAACGACGAGAGCGTCCCGATGAACTGGTGATCGTTCAGGAGGTCGCTGAACAACAGCACGGCCCCCTGCTCCGAGCCCAACCCGGGAGCCACCGCGGCCTCGCCGGCCGCGAAATCGAGCCCGTAGCGGCGCCTGTAGGGGGCCGGCGTCGCGCCGGCGACGGTCGTGGACGCGAGCTCCGGCCAGTCCCATCCGGGCGCGGCGCGCGTGCTGTCCAGGGCGATCTGGGTGAGTCCGGAATCGGGCAGCGATTTCGCCCGGTACAGATTGAACGAGAGGTCGCCGAATCCGCCGAACACGACACCGGACGCGCTGTCCACGAACTGCGGATCGAACGCGCCGCCCAGGGCGGCGGTCTCGCGCCGGCCATGGCCGCTCGAGTCCACCGAGTAGAGCTGCAAAGTCCCGTCCCGGTCGCTCGAGAACCAGATGCGGCCCGTCGCGGGCGACCAGCGCGGGGTGTCGTCCTGCCAGTCGCCATAGGTGAGGTCGCGAATGGCGCCGCTCGCCAGATCGAGGAGGAACAGATTGCGGGCGCCCGTCGAACCGAACGCCGTGCGGTCGGAGGCGAAGACCACGGTGCGCCCGTCGGGGCTGACGGACGGATCGATGTCCTGGTAGCGGTCCGTGGTCAGCCGCTCCAGGCGACCGTCGGGGAGCCAGAGGCGGTACAGATCGGAGAATCCGGACACGGCGAGGCCGCTGAACACGACGCTCTTGCCGTCGGGTGCCCACGAGGGGGAGAGGATCGACACCAGATCCTGGAACTGGTAGCGGCCCACCAGGCCGCCCTTCCGCAGATCCCAGAAGATCAGGGCATCGCGCGACTCGAAGCGGCTGCCGAACACCGCGACGCCAGCGGGATTCACGTCGATGCGCGACTCGAAGTAATGGAACGACTCGAACTCGGGGGTGCGCTCCCCGTGGATCACGAGATCCGCGGAGCCGCCCTCAAGCGGCCGGCTGTAGATGCTGGCGTAGCCGTCCGCCGGAGAGAAATAGAGCACCCGCACCACCGTGTCGTCCGGCAGCCGGTAGGCGACGGGCTTGATGGCGAGCGTGGTGAGCTGGTGCGCCGACAGCGCGAGCGGCCGCGTGGTGCCCACGTCGCCGAAGTAGCGGC
>DATDED010000234.1:0-2605 GCA_036523455.1 Gemmatimonadales bacterium | reverse complement strand
GGACGGCGAGGCCACGATCGCCCTGAAGCTGGGGGAGTACCGCAAGCTCGATCCCGGCGCGCTCGAGGAAGTGCTGTTCTTCGATCATCCCAGCGGCCGCACGAGGATCATGGCGGCGATGCGATGGAAGGCGGAGCACCTCGGGACTGGGGGCACATGACAGCCCCCTCACCGCTGCCTCAGCGCTCGTTCACACATCTCCGGAGAGATTGAAGACGGAGGTGGGTCATGTCCAACAACGCGCTCCGCAACGTCCTCGTCGGCGCTACGGTATTCGTTCTCGGCGTGATCCTCGTCGTACGTCGGGGTTCCCTGTCCGAGTTCGTTCCGAGCGACACCCCCACGCTCACCGCGGACGCCGCGACGGGTGAGCACGTCTTTCAAAGCAAGAACTGCGGCGGCTGCCACTCGATCCTGGGTAGCGGCGGCAAAGGCGCCCCGGACCTGACGAACGTGATCGCGCGGCGCGATCCGGTCTGGCTGGCGCGCTGGCTCGCCAATCCGCAGGCGGTGAAACCCGGCACCGCGATGCCCAGGCCATCGCTCGCCGCGGCCGACGTGACGGGTCTCGTCGCGTTCTTCCGGTGGGTGGGAGGCGTGGGCGCGCGGGTCGAAGCCGTGACCGACAGCGCCAAGGGCGCGGGGATCTTCAAGCAGAAAGGCTGCTCCGCCTGCCATCGCATCGGCGGCCAGGGACCCACCGGAATCGGTCCGGATCTGTCGCGCATCGGCGGCACGCCCTATGACGGGTTGCCCAACACGCCCGAGTTCCTGGCGAAGTGGCTCGACAACCCGCAGGCGCAGAAGGCCAACACGATGATGCCGCGTATGCCACTGACCCCCGCCGAACGCGACGCCCTGGTCCGGTACCTCACGTCGTTGAAATAGAAAGTACTGGCCGTGGCCGCCTGGGCGCTCGTCGCGAGTCTCATCACCGCGACGAGCGCCTTTGCGCACGGGGGCGATCCCCGCCCTGGCGCCGACAGCGGGTTCACCGCGCTCGCCAGGGCCAGCGCGGCGACCGTCACGCTGGAAGTGCAGAGTGCGTGCTGCGGCACGAGCGGCAGCGGCCTCCTTCTGACCCACACGGGTCTCATCGCGACCAGCGCCCAACTGATCGCCGGGGCGCAGCGGGTGCGAGTGCGGCTCTCGACCGGCGAAGTCTTCGACGCCCTGGGAATGCTCTCCTACGAGCCGCGGCTCGATCTGGCGCTCATTCTCATTCCGGGCGCCGGCCTGCCGAGCGCTCCGCTCGCCGACTCCGACAGCCTGGTGGTGGGCCAGCGCCTGCGCGCCATCGGCATGCCGTACGGGTTGGGGACGATCGTGACGGATGGGCTGCTCCGCGAGGTTCGCACGGAAGGCGGCGTCCCCTGGCTGCGGCTGTCCGCTCCGGCCGCGCCGGGTTCCAACGGCGGACCCATCGTCGACGAACGGGGGGCGGTCGTAGGGCTGGTCGTGGTCGGCCCGCCCGGCAGCGTGTGGGGGGGACGCCTGGACATGGCGATCCCGATCAATGGCGTCCGCGGCGAGGTGGGCCGCCTCGCGGGGAAGACACCGATTCCGTTCGGTGAAATGGAGTACGCGGACGCGGCGCCGACACCGTCCGGGGAGCCCTGGCTGGACGAGTCGCCGATCGATGTCGGCGCGGACCTGGACTTCCGCCCCTTGAACGGCGTCGTCCTCTATTTCGAGGAGCGGTATGCGGGCCCCCACAGCATCCGGGACAGCACCGGGTACGGGGTGTTCCTGATGCCGGACGGGAGGCTCGGGCTCGAGCGGCGCAACACACGGGACTGGCGGGACCAGAGCGCCTCGCTGGCCGAGCAGGCGCTCCGCACGACGTACATCTTCGGCGAGTCGAACCAATCGGTGTCGGCGGGCACGACGAGCCCCCGCGCCGACGGCATTCCAGCCGATGCGTGGGAGCTGCGCATCGAGGGTGGGCGCTATTGGTACAACGCCGCCGGCAGAGTCCGCGAGGGCGACGCGTCGCCGGGGGTCGTCCCACGCGAGATGCTCTCGGCGATTCTGGCGGCCCTTCCGGACAGTCTGCCGGCGGAAGTCCACGTGTCGGTCCTGGACGCAGCAGCGGACACCAGCCAGGACGTCACTGTCCGGTTCGGGCGCCGCGAATCGCGGTCGATTCCGGTTCCCTGGGTCGGCAGTACCTGTGGCGCGGATGTCCCGACGCGGAGTATCGCGGTCGACGTGGTTCAGGCGACGCGTCAGACGGAGACCGACATGGTATCGGTCGTGGTGCTGGCTCGCCGGCCGCACGTGATCCTGGGTGGGGCCGCGGCCGGCATGACGTCGCACCTGAAGTGCGTGGTCATCCCGGGGGTCGTTCCCTGAGGATTCTCGCGGCTGAAGCCGCGACTCGGCTATCCGTCACGTGAAGTGACGGTCGAGTTGGGTCGCGACCCGTCGCGGAGGGAGTCACGCAAACACCCCGCGTCGTGTAGAATCTGTACATGCTGCCGCTCTCCCGCCTCGTCGCCGCCGGTCTTCTCCTGCTCGCCTCGAGCCTCGCCGGGGCCCAGACACCCGCTCGAAACGACGGGCAGTGGCCCATGCCGGGCAAGGACTACGCGGCGACCCGCTA
>DATDED010000233.1:0-9486 GCA_036523455.1 Gemmatimonadales bacterium | reverse complement strand
ACAGGCGAGCGATTCGGCGATCGGGGAGCTGCTGCAGCGGCTCACGGAGCGGCATCTGGCGTTGCGGCAAGCGGACTCCGCCAAGGTGCAGCTCACCGACTCGGAGTGGGTGGCGATCCGGACCGAGTACGATTCCTCGCTCTCGATCCTGGGCTCCGAGCTGCGGTTCACTCCCGCCATGCTGCACGATTCAGCGACGACGAAGGAAGGGCGGGAGCGCTTCATGATGGCGCGCGTGAACGACTATTTCGACCGGCTGGTGGGTGGGCAGGCGCAGTTCTTCCCCGTCCCACCGCTGCTCGCGCAGCTGCTGCGCGAGCGCAGCAAGTGGTCGATCGACGAATCCGGCGTACAGCGGGCAGTGGAGCGGGCGGTCGCGCTCCGGGCCAGCGCCGATTCGCTGCGTCCGCCCACGGCGGGCGGTCCCGGTGGGGAGGTCCGGCCGGCTCCCGGACCGCCGCCCGTCCCACCGGTTCCCGACTCGGTGTTGCGCAAGGCGCCGGTGCGGCGCACGGTGCAATGATCCGACCCGGCCGGTACGCGCGCCTCGCGCTGTCGCTCGGAGCGACCGCGGCTCCAGTCGCGCGGGCGCAGAACACCGTGCCGGTCGACCGCATCGTGGCCGTCGTCGGCACGACGCCGATCCTGGCCTCGCAGCTCGAGGAGGAGCTGGCCCAGGCACAGGCGGCGGGTCAGGCGCTCCCCCAGGATTCGGCCGGCCGCGCGGCCCTGCGGCGCCGCGTCCTGAGCACCCTGGTCGAAACCGAGCTGCTGGTGCAGCAGGCGGAGCACGACACGACGGTGAAAGTGACCGAGCAGGAGGTGCAGGACGCGGTGGAGCAGACGGTGCGCAACGTGCGCGGCCGCTTCGCGTCCGAGACGGAATTCCAGCAGCAGCTGCGGCTGGCCGCGTTCGGCGGGGTGGAGGAGTGGCGCCGGTGGCTCACGGAGAACCAGCGCCGCGAGATCCTGCGCACGCGACTGCTGGAGAACCTGCGGCAGCGCGAGAAGATCAAGCCGATCCCCCCGAGCGACGCGCAAATGCGCGCGTACTGGGACGAGAACAAGGGCCAGGCGCAGCAGCGTCCGGCGAACGTCTCGTTCCGCCAGATCATCATCCTGCCGCGGCCCGACTCCGCGGCGCGCGCCCGCGCGCGGGCGACGGCCGAGTCCCTGGTCGTTGTGCTGCGGGGAGGTGCCGATTTCGCCGAGCTGGCGCGGCGGCTGTCAACGGACAGCACCACGCGGGACTCGGGCGGTACGCTCGGGTGGTTCCGTCGCGGTACGATGGTCAAGGCCTTCGAGGAGACCGCCTTCCGGCTCCGGCCCGGCGAGATCTCGGACGTCGTGGAAACCGATTTCGGGTTCCACATCATTCAGGTCCAGCGGATACAGCCCGCGGAAGTGCTGGCGCGCCACATTCTGATCGCGCCGGACGTTTCGCCTGCGCAGGTCGAGTCGGGACGCCGGCTGGCCGATTCGGTGCGCGCCGCTCTCGCCCGCGGGGCATCGTTCGATTCACTGGCTCAGCGCTACGGGGACCAGAACGTTCCCAAGCTGGCGGAAGCGGTCGCCATCGCCCAGCTGGGACCGGAATACCAGCGGCTGTTCACCGCCGACAGCACGATGGGGCTCAAGCCGGTGCTCGAGCTGGGCGCCGCGGGCGCCCGCCCGCAGTTCGTGGTGCTCGAGGTCACGGCACGGCAGGCCGAAGGGGAAGTGACGTACGACGACGTGCGGGATCAGATCCGCACCCAGCTCGCCCAGGAGCTGGGGGTCCGTCACTACGTCGATCAGCTGCGCCGCCAGACCTACATCGACATCCGGCTCTGACCGTGGCCGCCGCGCGCCGCCCGCGACTCGCCGTGACGCTCGGCGATCCGCGAGGGATCGGGCCCGAGGTCGTGACGCGTGCGCTCGCCGGCGGACCGCTGGGCGCGGACGTCGTGCTCGTGGGACCGGATGATCTGCTGAACGGTATCGCGGCGCGCAGCCGGATCGGGGTCGGCAACTGGGGACGGGGGACGGGGGACGAGGGACGAGCGGGTGAGGAGCGCGCGCGGGCGGCAGGGCAACTCGCCGTCCGGTCGATCGAGCGGGCCGTGTGGCTGGCTCGGGCCGGAGAGGTGGACGCGGTGGTCACCGGGCCGGTCGAGAAGCGCGCCCTCCACCTCGCCGGCTACCCGTTTCCCGGCGTCACGGAGCTGCTGTCACGGCTGGCCGGCGACATTCCGACGGCGATGATGCTGGCCGCAGGTCCGCTGCGCGTCGTCCTCGTGACCACGCACATCCCGCTGCGCGAGGTCCCGCAGCGTCTCACCACCGAGGGGATCGTCGCGGTCGGTCGGCTGACGGAGGCGGCGCTGGAGCGGTGGTGGGGGCTGGCCACGCCGCGGCTCGCGCTGTGCGCGCTGAACCCCCATGCGGGCGAAGGCGGCCTGTTCGGCGACGAGGACGATCGCATCCTCCGGCCTGCGGCGCAGGCGCTCGGGGCCGCGGGGCCGCTGCCGGCCGACACGGTGTTCGTGAAGGCGCTGCGCGGGATGTTCGATGCGGTGCTCGCCCCCTACCACGACGTCGGCATGACGGCCGTCAAGGTGGCCGGCTTCGGCAAGGGTGTGAACGTCACCCTGGGATTGCCGTTTCCGCGGACATCGCCCGATCACGGCACGGCGTTCGACATCGCGGGAAAGGGCGTTGCGGATCCGGGGAGCATGCGGGCCGCCCTCGAGCTCGCGACCGAGCTGGCGCAGCGGAGCCGGGTGCGAGACTGAGCTCGGGCGTCAGGCGGCGGGTCGCGGTTGCGTCACCCGTACCTTGCCCACCCGCCGGCCGTCCATTTCCAGCACCTCGAAGGTCGCGCCGGCGATCTCGAGCCGATCGCCGACCTTGGGGAGCCGGCCCAGCTCCCCGAACAGGACCCCGCCGATCGTCGTGTAGTCGGTATCGTCGATCTGGAGTCCATAGGTCCGGTTGACGTCGCCGACCTCGGTGCCGCCGGCGATCACGGGAGCGGGCACCATCGCACCGCTGGCGGCGACACCCGCCTCGGGACGGTCGTACTCATCGTAGATCTGTCCCACGATCTCTTCCAGCAGATCTTCCATCGTGACGAGTCCGGCGGTGCCACCGTACTCGTCGAGCACGATGGCCATGTGGACCTTCTGGCGCTTCATGTCGGCCAAGACGTCCTCGACCTCGCGCGTGCCGGGCACGAAGAGCGTGGGGCGCATGATCGCCTCGAGACGCTGCACGGGGTCGGCCCGAAGCCCGGCGAGGATCGCCTTGGCGTGCACCACGCCGATGACATCGTCGAGCGATTCGCGATACACCGGGTAGCGCGAGCGGCCCGCCGCCGCCACCCGGTCGGCGGCCTGTGAGAGGGTGAGGTCGCTCTGCAGCGCGATGACCTGGGTGCGGGGCGTCATGACGTCCCGTGCGTTCTTCTCGCTGAACTCGAACACCCCCTCGATCATGCGAGCGTCCTGGGGGGCGAGGCGTCCCGTTTTGCGGCTTTGCTCCACGAGCATCATGATCTCCTCGGGGGAGTGCACGCGCTCGAGCTCGGCCGTGGTGCCCTTGATACCGAACAGCCGCACGATCCGGTTGGCGCTCCAGTTCAGGAGGCCGGTGAAGGGCCGGGTGATCAGAGAAAAGAAGATGAGCGGCGCTGCGATCCAGCGACTGGTCCCTTCGGGGTAGGTGATCGCCCATGCCTTGGGCGCCTGCTCCCCGAACACGACGTGCAGAAAGGACACGATCGACACGGCGACGACCGACGCGACCCCGCCGCGCGTCAGGAAGCTGAGCGCCGGTGGGAGCGCCGAAAACCATCCGCGAAACAGGTGGGCGACCGTGTCCTCCGCGACGTAGCCCAGGAGAATCGACGCGACCGTGATGCCGAGCTGGGCGGCGGAGAGTTGGCGGTTCATGTCGTGCAGCGCCACGAGGACCGTTTTCGCCTTCCGGTCGCCGCGGCGGACCATCGCTTCGATGCGGGTGCGGCGCGCGGCGACGAGGGAGAACTCGGCGGCCACGAAGAAGGCGTTCACCAGGATGAGCATGGCGACTGCCGCGAGGCGAAGGCCCAGGGATTCGGCCGCGGGCGCTTGCATAGGGAGGGGGAAAGTAGCGGTGCCGAGGGTGACTTCAAGGCGCGAGTTGCCTATCCTTCGGCGGGAGCGCCCATGACCCAGACTCTGCCGCTCGACGTCCAATGCGCGCACCGTGTCCCGGAGCGAAGCGAGAGCGCCCGCCGCCTGGCGTGGGTGCTCGGGCTCACCGCCACGGTGATGGTCGCGGAAGCGGTCGGCGGGTGGCTGTCCCATTCGCTGGCCCTGCTCGCGGATGCGGGTCACATGCTGGCCGACGTGGTGGCGCTGGGGCTCGCGCTGCTGGTGCTGCGGATGGCGCAGCGCCCCGCGACGCCGGAGCGGAGCTACGGACTGGTGCGGCTCGAGATCCTCGCGGCCCTGGTGAACGGCGCCGCGCTGATCGCGATCGCGCTGGGGATCGGCATCGAGGCGGTGCGCCGCCTGCAGGCTCCTCCGACGGTACATGGCGGGTTGCTGCTCGGCGTCGCGAGCGTGGGGCTCCTGGCCAACGTGGCCGGCGTCACGATTCTCCATCGTGGTCACGACCATTCCCTGAACCAGCGCGGCGCCTACCTGCACGTCATGAGCGACCTGCTGGGGTCAGTGGGGGCGGTCGTAGCCGGGGTGGTCGTAGTCGCGACCGGATGGCGCCTGGCGGACCCGATCGTCTCGCTCGGGATCGGGGTGCTGGTCCTGAGCGGCGCCTGGCGCCTGGTGCGGGAGAGCGCGGACGTGCTGCTGGAGGCGACCCCGGCCCACATCGCGCTCGGCAGCGTTCACGAGTGCCTGGCCAGCCTCCCTGGGGTGAGCTCGGTGCACGATCTTCACGTCTGGACGCTGACCAGCGGGGTGATCGCGATGAGCGGGCACCTGGTGGTCCGGAACCCGGAGCAGAACCAGCACATCCTGGAGGCCGCCCAGGCCCGCCTGGAGGAGCTGGGTATCCACCACGTGACGATCCAGATGGAGCGGGACGTCACGTGCGATTGACCTTGTATTTTCAGGACCCTCTCCCTATACTGCCGCCCTCGCAACCCACACTCGTCAGGACGTAGCTCCTTGCAGATCCGCAACATCGCCATCATCGCCCACGTCGATCACGGCAAGACGACCCTCGTGTCCCAGATGCTCCGGCAAGCCCGAGCGCTGCGACACGGGGCCACGGGTTTCCTCGATACCGGGATCGAGGCCGAGCGGGGCATCACGATCCTTTCGAAGAACACGGCGGTCCGTTGGGGCGAGACGAAGATCAACATCGTCGACACGCCCGGGCACGCCGATTTCGGGGGCGAGGTGGAGCGCATCCTCCGGATGGTGGACGGGTTCCTGCTGCTCGTCGATGCGGCCGAGGGGCCGATGCCGCAAACCCGGTTCGTGGCGGGGAAGGCGTTGGCGCTGGGGCTCAAGCCGATCGTGGTGATCAACAAGATCGACCGCCAGGACGCCGAGCCGCTGCGCGTGCACGACGAGGTGCTGCAGCTGTTCCTCGACCTCGAGGCGACCCCGGAGCAGTTCAACTGCCCGTTCCTGTACGCGTCGAGCCGTCAGGGGATCGCCACACCCGATCTCGCGGTGCCGGGGACGTCGCTGGTGCCGCTGTTCGAGACGATCCTCAGTACCGTGCCGGCGCCGTCGGGGGATCCCGATGGGCCGCTCCAGATGCTGATCTCGACGCTCGACTACTCGTCCTACCTGGGGCGCATCGGGATCGGGCGGATCGAGCGGGGGCGAGTCCGCGTGGGGGAGACGGTGGCACTGCTGCCGTTGGGCAATCCCGGTCCGGTGGGTGACGGGACGTAC
Organism: Gemmatimonadales bacterium; assembly: GCA_036523455.1. Classification (GTDB taxonomy): domain Bacteria; phylum Gemmatimonadota; class Gemmatimonadetes; order Gemmatimonadales; family GWC2-71-9; genus DASTHG01. The sequence continues at coordinate 3,592 of DATDED010000233.1, read as the reverse complement.
GAGCAGGCCCGGGTGGTGAAACTGTTCGGCTTCGAGGGATTGGAGCGCGTGGAGCTACAGGAGGCCGCGGCGGGCGAGATCGTGGCGCTGGCCGGGCTCGCCGGGGTGGAGATCGGAAAAACCGTGACCGCGCCGGATCACCTGGAGCGGCTGGCGGGGATCGCGGTGGAGGAGCCCACCATTTCGGTGGATTTCCGGGTGAACGACGCGCCGTTCGCCGGGCGGGAGGGGAAGTACGTGACGGGGCGGCAGCTGCGGGACCGTCTCTATAAGGAACTGGAGCGCAACGTCGCGTTACGGGTGGAGGACACCGACGACCCGCAGACGTTCACGGTGTCGGGGCGCGGTGAGCTACACCTCGGTATCCTGATGGAGACGATGCGCCGGGAGGGCTTCGAGTTCCAGGTGAGCCGGCCGCGCATCATCCCGCGCGAGGGCCCGAACGGGGAGCAGCTCGAGCCGTACGAGGAGCTGCTGATCGACTGCCCGGAGGGGTATCTCGGTGTGGTGATGGAGAAGCTGGGGCCGCGGCGGGCGACGATGAAGGACATGCGGAACCCCGGGGTGGGGTCGGTGCGGCTGCGATTCGCCATTCCGGCACGCGGCCTCCTGGGCTACCGTTCCGAGTTCTTGACGGACACTCGTGGAACGGGGACTATGCATCACCGGTTCCTGGAGTACGGACCATGGGCGGGGCCGCTGTCGGGGCGCAGCCGCGGCGTGATGGTGGCGGACCGGGAAGGGGTGGCGGTGGCGTATGCGCTGTTCAATTTGCAGGAACGTGGTACCATGTTCGTGAAGCCGGGGGACCCGGTGTACGAGGGGATGATCGTGGGGGAGCATGTGCGGCCGGGGGACCTCGACGTGAACGCGACGAAGGAAAAGAAGCTGACGAACATGCGGACCACGGCGTCGGACGAGATGGTGATTCTGGAGCCGCCACGCCTGATCACCCTCGAGTTGGCGCTGGAGTACATTGAGGACGACGAGCTGATCGAAGTGACGCCGTCGTCGGTGCGGCTCCGCAAGCGCGAGCTCCAGGCGACCGCACGGCGCAAGCTCGCCCGCTCATTGCGGGCCATGGACGAGTAGCCAACCGCAACCTCAGCCGGGGGTGACGATGCTGGCCGTGGCAACGTCGATGGGGTGGTCGCTCAAGCGTCGCAGCGACGACATCGACGAGGAGTTCGAGGACTTCGAGGAGGACAAGGAGCTCGAAGAGGACTTCGACGACGAGCTGGACGAGGACGAGCTGGACGACGAGGAAATGGAAGACCTCGACGACTACGACGACCTCGACGATGAGTTCGACGACGAAGACGAAGACGGCTTCCGGCCCAAGAAGGGGCCGAAGCGAGAATGGGACTGACGGCGGGGCCTGTAGCTCAGGTGGTTAGAGCGCACGCCTGATAAGCGTGAGGTCGGTAGTTCAACTCTACCCAGGCCCACTGTCCCATACCAACGGCCCCAGCGTGCACTCCGGCGCTGGGGCCTTCGCGTGGGGGGGCAGCCGCGGGCCCTCCTCATCCCGCTCGAACCGGGTCGCAGAGGTCAGCGCCCGGGACGATAACTAGCGATATTATCCGTTCATCGCCCTTCGCCAGGCCCTCACCTGCCGGCGGGTCGTTCTCGCGATCCCAAGGAGTCCCCGAATGGTGGCTGCCGTGCCGATGCAGCATCCCCCCAGAGTGAGTGAGCTCGTGCGCCGCCGGCTCAAGGAGCTGGAGCGCACCCCGCAGGAGCTCGCCGAGGCGCTGCAGGTTCCGGAGTCCTACGTCGCGGACCTGCTCTCGGGTCGCCGCCGCCCGCCCGCGCCCGGCCGCACCGACATCTACGATCGGATGACCAAGTTCCTGCGGATGCCCCGCAACGAGCTGTCCAATTGCGCGCGCGCCGAGCTGGCGGCAGACCCGAGCCGGCAGCGCCCCCCCGACCAGAAGGTGAAGAAGCTGCTGCTCGAGCTGTGCGAGCCGACCCGGGCGCGCACGTTGAGCCGCCGGCTGGCCGACAAGAAGGGCAACCCGGCGCTCGAAATCCTCATCGCTCAGCGGCTGCTCGAAGTGGCCCAGGGATTCGTGCGCCGCCAGCTGGACGACGAGGTCGGGATCCGGGTGGCGGCCACCCGGGAAGGATGCACCCACAGCGAGATGCGGTTGCGGCTGATCGACTTCCTCGACGCCACAGCCGACTCGCTCACCGTGACGGACCACGAGGTGTACGTGCGTCCGCGCATCGCCACCTGGGACATCGATCTCGAGACCCATGCGATGAAGATCGTGTTGCGTTCCCACGAACCGGAGCCCCGGCAGCGTCGTTGGACCCGCTGAGACGGTTGACGACCACGCCGCATCCGTCCACCTCACCCCGGAAGCGAACCATGCGTAGCTGGCTGCAGCTGGGCGCGTGCGCCCTTCTCTGGCCGCTGGCGAGCGGTGCCGCCCAGGAACCGACCCCACGAACCTTCACGCACGCCGACTCGCTGCGCGGCGCCAATACACCGCAGCGCGCGTGGTGGGACGTGATCTTCTACGACCTCCACGTCGCGGTGCATCCGGCCGACAGCACGATCGCGGGCAACAACGGGATCACCTACCGGGTGCTGCGCCCGGCGCGGGAGATGCAAATCGACCTGCAGGTGCCGCTCATCGTCGACAGCATGGTCCAGGACGGCCGCGGCCTCTCGTTTCGCCGCGACGGCAACGCGTTCTTCGTCACGCTCGGCAGCCCGCAGCGCGCCGGGGACCGCCGCACGATCACCGTCTACTACCACGGGAAGCCCCGCGCGGCGGTGCGGCCTCCCTGGGACGGCGGGCTGATCTGGGCCCAGGACAGCGCCGGGAACGCCTGGGTCGCGACCGCGAACGAAGGTCTGGGCGCCAGCGTCTGGTGGCCAAACAAGGACTACCTGGCCGACGAGCCCGACAGCCAGCGGGTGGCGATCACGATGCCCGACCCGATGTTCGACGTCTCCAACGGCCGACTGCGCGGCGTGACACCCCATCCCGACAGCACGACGACCTACGAATGGTTCGTCATGCGACCCATCAACAACTACGACATCGCGATCAATGCTGGCGGGTACGCCCACTTCTCGACGATCTACGCCGGTGAAGCGGGGCCGCTCACGATGGACTTCTGGCCGCTGGCGTATCACCGCGAGGCGGCCGAGCGGCAGTTCACGCAGGCGCAATCCATGATGAAGTGCTTCGAGTCGTGGTTCGGACCGTATCCCTGGTACGAAGACGGCTACAAGCTGGTCGAGACGCCGCACCTCGGCATGGAGCACCAGACCGCGGTGGCGTACGGCAATCACTACGGGAACGGGTACCTGGGGCGCGATCTCTCGCACACCGGGTTGGGACTGCTGTGGGACTTCATCGTGGTGCACGAGAGCGCCCACGAGTGGTTCGGCAACAACATCACGATGCAGGACCAGGCGGACATGTGGGTGCACGAGAGCTTCGCCAACTACTCCGAGAACCTCTACACCGAGTGCCTGGCGGGGAAGCAAGCCGGCGCGCAGTACGTGATCGGCACGCGCCAGAATATCCGCAACGACCGTCCCATCGTCGGACAGTACGGGGTCAACGAC
>DATDED010000232.1:0-3630 GCA_036523455.1 Gemmatimonadales bacterium | reverse complement strand
CGGTCGAGATCCGGGAGGGCAGGCTGTACTATAGCCTCGCGCGCGACGGCCGCGCGCTGATCCTCCCCTCGCTGCTCGGGTTCGCCTTCCGAGGTGCACCGCCGCTGCGCGACAGCCTGCGCATCGCCGACACGACGCGTCAATCGCACGACGAATGGTGGACCCAGCCCTGGGGCGAGGTGGCCCGCGTGCGCGACCACCACAACGAGCTGGCGGTCTCGGTGCAGGAGACCGCGGTTCCCAACCGGCGGTTCATCTTCCGGGTCCGCGTCTTCGACGACGGCGTGGGGTTCCGCTATGAGATCCCCGAGCAGCCCGGCCTGGGGGCCTTCGAGATCTCGGACGAGCTGACCGAGTTCGCCCTGGCGGACAACGCGCGCGCCTGGTGGATCCCGTCCAACTGGTCGCGCAAGGACCGCTCCGAGGAGCTGTTTTCCTCGGGACCCGTGAGCACGCTCGACAGCGTGCAGACGCCGCTCACGCTGGAGCTGCGCGACGGCCACACGGTGATGGTCATCCACGAGGCGAACCTGGTGGACTATGCGCGGATGTTCCTCTCGGGGCCGCGCATGGAGGGCCGCACGTTGCGCGCGGCGCTGGCGCCGTGGGCCGACGGCGTCAAGGTGCGCGGTCATACGCCGCTCGTGACGCCGTGGCGCACGATTCAGCTGGCCGATCGCGTCACGGAGCTCGCGCCCTCGCTGCTCGGCCTCAATCTCAATCCGCCGAACGTCCTCGCGAGCACCGACTGGATTCACCCGATGAAGTACGTGGGCATCTGGTGGGGGATGCACATCGGCGCCATGACCTGGAGCTCGGGGCTGAAGCACGGGGCCACGACCGCCAATGCGAAGCGGTACATCGATTTTGCGGCGGCGAACGGGTTCGGCGGGGTGCTGGTCGAGGGGTGGAACACCGGCTGGGACGGCGACTGGATCGCGAACCGCGACGCCTTCTCGTTCACGAAGTCGTATCCCGACTACGACCTGGCGGAAGTGGCCCGCTACGCCAAGTCGAAGGGCGTGCGTCTCATCGTCCACAACGAGACGTCGGGCGGGATCGACAACTACGAGCGCCAGCTGGACAGCGCGTACACGCTGTACCGCTCGCTGGGGCTCGACGCCATCAAGAGCGGGTACGTCACCGACCTGACGAGCGAAGGCCACTCGCACTATTCACAGTACATGGTGCGGCACTACCGCCACGTCATCGAGGAGGCCGCGAAGTACGGCATCATGCTCGACGTCCACGAGCCGATGCACGACACCGGGGAGCGGCGCACCTACCCCAACATGATGAGCCGCGAGGGGGCCAGGGGGCAGGAGTACAATGCCTGGAGCGGCGACGGCGGCAATCCGCCGGAGCACGAGACCATCCTCTTCTTCACGCGGCTGCTCGACGGTCCCATGGATTTCACGCCGGGCATCTTCGACCTGCTCGAGCGCTCGAGCGGGCACGAGCACCGGGCGGAGGAGCCGCGGGTGCGGACGACGCTGGCGAAGCAGCTGGCGCTCTACGTCGTGCTCTACTCGCCGCTGCAGATGGCGGCCGACCTGCCGGAGAATTACGCGAACCAGCCCGCGTTCCAGTTCATCCGCGACGTCGCCGTGGACTGGGATACGACCCGGGTGATCGACGGGAAGATCGGGGATTACGTGATCGTGGCCCGGCGCGAGCGAGGCGGCAAGTCGTGGTTCCTCGGCGCCATCTCGGACGAGCAGAGCCGCACCTTCGACATTCCGCTCTCGTTCCTCGAGCGTGGCCGCGGGTATGTGGCCGAGATCTACGCAGATGGGCCGGGTGCAAACTGGCTGACAAATCCATTCCCGGTCGCGATCTCGCGGCGCCCCGTGACCGCGCTGTCGCGGCTCCACATGGTGCTGGCGCCCGGGGGCGGGCAGGCGGTCCGGATCCGGCCAGCGCCCTGAGTCGGCGCCGAGGAATCGGGTTGCGAAACCCCAGTCACCCCACCGCCGTAGAGTGCGGTCTCCGCCGTCCGGGGGGTGAATGCTCGAGTTTCCGGCCCTTGCCGTCCTGCTGCTGAGTCCGCAGACCCCACACGGGAGCCGCGCGACCGACAGCACGAGCGTCGCGCCGCCCACAGGGATGACCGCCCGGGCGGTGCGGGCCGCGCAGCCCCCGGTCATCGACGGCCGCAGCACCGACCAGATCTGGCAGGGCCCCCCCACCATCGCCGATTTCCAGGAGTGGTCTCCCACGGAAGGGAAGCCGCCGCGGTTTCCCACCGAGGCGAGGATCGCCTACGATCGCTCGAACCTGTACGTCCTCATCCGATGCCTCGACCCTCACCCGGACAGCATCATCCGGCTGATCGGGCGCCGCGACGAGTTTCCGCAGTCCGACCGGGTCATCCTGCTGATCGACTCCTATCACGATCGTCGCACGGGTTTCGAGTTCGGCGTCACCGCGGCCGGCGGACGCTACGACGCGGCGATCTACGATGACAACAACGAGGACCCCGCATGGGACGGGGTATGGGACGTGGCCACGAGCATCGACTCGGCGGGCTGGACGGCGGAGTTCCGCATCCCGCTGTCGCAGCTGCGTTACGGGTCGGAGCGACGGCATACCTTCGGGCTCGCCATCGACCGCGACCTGTACCGCTACAACGAGCGGCTCGCCTGGCCGCTGTTCCGCCAGTCGGCGGCGGGGATGGTCTCGCAGTTCGCCGAGCTGACGGGCCTCGACGACCTGGAAGCCCCCCGGCGGCTGGAGGCGGCGCCGTACGTCGTCACCAAGAACGTGTCGCGCGTCGAAGCGGCGGGCTTCGGCCGCGAGCAGGAGGTCTCGCTCGGCGCCGACCTGAAATACCGCGTGGCCTCGAACCTGACCCTCGACGCCACGGTCAATCCCGATTTCGGCCAGGTCGAAGCCGATCCCGGCGTGCTCAACCTCACGGCCTATGAGACCTTCTTCCCCGAGAAGCGCCCGTTCTTCGTCTCGGGCCGCGGCCTGTTCGACGTCTCCATCAACTGCAACAACGTCAATTGCAACAACGAGCGGCTGTTCTACACTCGTCGTATCGGTCGATCCACCGCCACGATCCTCGGCGCCGCCAAACTCACCGGCCGCCTCGCGAACGGGCTCCGGATCGGCTTGCTCGACGCGGTCACGCGCAAGACGACGGCAGCGGGGGGCGAGACGCTGGAGCCAGCGGCCAACTACGGCGTCTTCCGCCTCGACCAGGATTTCGACGCGGGGGAGGGGACCGTCGGGGTCATCGCCACTGCGGTGAATCACGGCCTCGACGTCTGGAGCCGGCCATCCGTGCCGGCCAGCTCCTACGCCGGTGCGGTGGGCTTCCGCCAGCGGCTCTTCAAACAGACCTACCAGATCTCGGCCCTGCTGTCCGGGAGCCGCGTATCGGGCAGCGCCCCGGTCATCTCGGAAGTCCAGCGAAGCCCGGTGCACTACTATCAGCGACCGGACGCCGGCCTGCCCTACGACACGACCCGGACCGTCCTCGCGGGGGACGCCGAGGAGCTGAAGTTCGCCAAGGTGGCGGGACGGCACACCCAGTTCGAGACCTCCTGGCAGCGCCGCTCCCCGGGCTTCGAGATCAACGACCTGGGATACCTGCAACGGGCCGGCGCGCACAACTGGTCCACC
>DATDED010000231.1:0-5321 GCA_036523455.1 Gemmatimonadales bacterium | reverse complement strand
CGACAGTCGAGTCGATCGGCAGCGCGTAAGCGGTTCCGCGGAATCCCTTCACCGTCTCCGCCCGCAGCAACGAATTCACAATCGCTTCCTCGGTCGCCTCGATCACCGCCTCGAACAGCGGGGACATGGCGTCGTTGGTGACCACTTCCAGCGTGTCGGTCAGGCGGGCGGTCGGCTGGGCGGTCGGGCGGACAGGCGGTCGGGCGGTCGGTGGCTCTCCGGATGGACCGACCGCCTGACCGCCTGACCGCCCGACCGCAAACGCGATCACGTAGTCCCCACTCCCGTTGGTCATGCTGCTCCCGGTGCGCGCGAGGCCCGCGAGCGCGCGTCTGGCCAGGCGGTCGAGTTGGCGGTGATCCAGCGGCGCATCGGTCGCCACCACCATGATCACGCTGCCGTCGCCGAGATCACCCTTCAGGTAGTACTGCCCGAGCTCCTGCCCGACGGGCGCACCGTCGATCGTCAGCACCCCGCCGAAGTTCGTCTGGACCAGCACGCCGACGGTCCAGCCTCCCAGCCGCCCCGGGATCACCCGGCTGGCCGTCCCGATCCCCCCTTTCCAGCCGAAGGCCACCGTGCCGCGCCCCGCCCCGACGGCCCCTTCGGCCACCGGGCCGGATGCGGCCGAGCGGATCGCCGCGAGCACGTCCGTCTCGGTGATCGGCCGCGACCGGATGTCGTTCAGGTATCCGTCGTTCGTCTCGGCGACCACGGGGTTCGCCGAGCGCACGTCCTCGTTGCCCGGCAACTCGAGGAGGTAGGTGAGGACGGCGTCGGCCGCGCGCGGCACACACAGCGTGCAGGTCAGGACGATCGGCGACTCGAGCTCGCCCAGCTCGTTCACCTGGGTCGAGCCCGCGAGCTTGCCGAACGCGTTCCCGATCACGATCGCCGCGGGGACTTTCTGCCGGAACACGTTCCCCGCATGCGGCAGGATCGCCGTGACCCCGGTGTTGATCGAGTCGCCGCGCGCCAGGGTGACCTGCCCCACCCGCACCCCCGGCACGTCGGTGATGGCATCGAGCGGACCCGGCGGCAGGACGCCGATTTCCAGCCCCACATCCCGGGCACGAGGACGCTGTTGGGAGGTGAGCGGCGCAGCAAGGGAGGCGAGGAGAAGACCCACCACTGTTGCTCTCTGCATGCTCCGAAGCTAGCATCCCGCCTGCAGTACCGCCCTTTGACAATCGAGGATCGCGTGACGCACGTGAGCGACTCGCAGGCCGCGCTGGAGCGCGGCCGTGCCGTGATGCTGGTGACCCCGCCGGCCGTCGAGCAGGCTGGCGCGTTGTGGGAGCTGCTGGGCCCCGCCCAAGAGAGCCCCGGGCCGGGCATCATCATTCTCTGCGCCGACAGTGCGGCCGCCGAGGAATGGGCGGACGCGGCGCCGGCCTCCCTGCGCACACATGCCGCCACCGGCCTCGGCCGCACCACGCGCCTCCTCGAAGCGGGGACGATCGACGTCCTGGCAGGCTCCCCCGAAGATCTGCAGACGCTCGCCGGCCGCTCGGCCCTGAAGCTCGATGCCGTCACCACCGTCGTGCTGGCCTGGCCCGAGTGGCTGATCGACAGCGGCCGTCTTCCCGTCATCGAACAGGTCCTGGCGGAGACGCGCGACGCCCGCCGTATCGTGCTCGCCTGGAATCCACAGCCGCTCGAGGAGTTCATCGAGCGCTACGCGCGCCGCCCCCACGTCCAGGGCGACCTTCCCATGGGCGAGGATGCGCGGCCGCTTCCGCCCGTCGGCCCAGCGCGCTTCGTCGTCGTGCCGCGGGCCCGCCGTGCGGCGGCGCGGCGCGAGGTCCTGGACGCGCTGAATCGTCCCCTGGTGCTCGAGTGGCACCGCGGCAAGCAGTTGACGGAGGCGGCCGACGCGGTGGTGTGCTTCGATCTTCCCTCGCGTGATGAGCTCGACCAACTGCGATCCCACGGCGAGCCGATCCTGCTGCTCTCCCCCACGCAGCTCCCCTACGCCCGATCGGTCGCCGCGCCGCTCACGCCGCTGCCGCTCCACGGTGCCCGCACGCGCGCCCGGAGCGAGGCCGAGACAATGCGGGCCCGTGTGGCCGCTCGCATCGAGGCGGGTGGGCTGGAAGCCGAGCTGGGGCTGCTCGAGCCGCTGCTCGAGCGCCACGACGCGGCGGAGGTCGCGGCTGCGATCCTTGCTATCGGCTATCAGCCTTCAGCTATCGGCACTGCGCAGCCGGCCGAAACCCCGGCGCCGACAGCACCTGCCGAGTGGGTGAAGGTGTTTGTCAATGTGGGCAAGAAGGATCGTGCGGGAGCGAAAGATCTGGTCGGCGCCCTGACGCGCGAGGTCGGGCTGGCGCGGGAAGACATCGGACGGATTGAAGTGCGCGAGGGGTTCAGCCTGGTGAGCGTGGCGCCCCACGCGGTGGACGGAGCCATCCGGGGGCTCTCTCGCGTGGCGATCCGCGGCCGGCGCATCGCGGCCCGGCGCGAGCGCGAGCGGTAACGTGGCCGGCGCCCTCGCCGAGCTGCGCGTGCTCGACTGCTCCCGCGTGCTCGCAGGCCCGTGGGCCAGCCAGATCCTCGCCGACCTGGGCGCCGACGTCATCAAAGTCGAGCGGCCCGGCACGGGCGACGATACGCGCCACTGGGGTCCGCCCTATCTCGCAGATCAGACCGGCAAGGACACGAGAGAGGCGGCGTACTTTCTCAGCGCCAACCGCGGCAAACGCTCGCTGACCGTAGACTTCGCCACCGCGGACGGCCGCGACATCGTGCGGCGCCTCGCGGCCCAATCCGACGTCTTCATCGAAAACCACAAGGTGGGCGACCTGGCCCGCCACGGGCTGGACTACGAGAGCCTCCGCTCCCTGAATTCGCGGCTCGTCTACTGCTCGATCACCGGGTTCGGCGAGAGCGGTCCCTACGCGCCCCGCGCGGGCTACGACTTCGCGATCCAGGCGTTGGGCGGCCTGATGAGCGTCACGGGCGAGCGCGACGACCGGCCGGGCGGCGGCCCGCAGAAGGCGGGCGTGGCCGTCGCGGATGTCATGGCGGGGCTGTACGCCGCGATCGCCGTGCTGGCGGCGCTCGCCCACCGGGAGCGCTCGGGCGTGGGGCAGCACATCGACCTAGCGCTACTCGACGTGCAGGTAGCCACCCTCGCCAACGTGGCGCTGAACTACCTGGTGGGGGGGGCCGTGCCGCGCCGCTGGGGCAACGCGCACGCCAACATCGTCCCCTACCAGGTCCTGCCCACCGCCGATCGACCCATCGTGCTGGCGGTCGGCAACGACGAGCAATTCCGGAAGTTCTGCGAGGTGGCGGGAGCGCCGGAGCTGGCGGTCGATTCCCGCTACGCCAGCAACGATGCGCGCGTGCGCCATCGCGACGCGCTGACGCGCGAGCTGGAGGGCGTGCTTGCGACGCGCTCCGCCGCGGCCTGGCTCGCCGCCCTCGAGCCGGCGGGCGTACCGTGTGCGCCGATCAACGACGTCGCCGAGGTGTTCGACGATCCGCAGGTGCGCCACCGTGGCTTGCGTGTCGAGGTGCCGCACCCGCTCGCCGGGACCGTGCCGCTCGTGGCGAACCCCATCCGCCTGTCCGCGGCGCCCATCGAGTACGACACTCCGCCGCCGTTGCTGGGGCAGCACACCGAGGAGATCCTGCGCGAGCGCCTCGACTTCACGCCGGCGGCGATCGCCGAGCTGCGGCGCCGCGGCGTCGTGTGAGGCGGGCGACGGCGGAACCGTGACAGCGCCATGAGGTACAGGAAACAACAAGCATTCCGGGAAGGCTTCGTGTCCGACGGTGTACCCAGACAACAGGAATTCCTGCTCAACGGATTCACCCAGCCCCCCGGTCACGGCAGCGCCACCGTGATCACCTACGACCGGCCGGCGCGCTGGCGGCGGGCGCTCAAGGCGCTCGGCAAATGGTGGGGCATCGCGCTCCTGTCGGTGTTCATCCCCGTGGCCCATTTCGTCCTCGTGCCCTCGTTCTTCCTGTTCGGACTGTTCCAGTTCTCGCAACGCCTCGGCGCCGTGCACGTCCCAGCGGACGCGCGCGGGAAGTGCCCGGACTGTGGCGCCGAGCAGCCGCTCGAGCTCGCGTCGCAGTGGCAGGTACCACAGCTCGTCACCTGCCGTGAGTGCCACCGGGGACTGCGGCTGACGTTGCCGATGCTCGATCAGGCGGCGACTCTTCCCGGTGATCGCTGACATCCGGGAGACGGGTATGCGTGCGGCGGGGCTGTTGCTCTTGAGCCTGAGCGTTGCGGTCGGCCACTTGCGCGGCCAGACAGAGGAAGCCCCAGCCACTGGCACCTCGTGGGCGGTGGTGGCGTTGGGGGTCACCGGCTCCGCACTCGGAACCGTGGCAGGCGTGAAGAGCGGAGATTGGGTGTCGCGCTCATTCAACTTCGAGCGTGGAGGCGAAGATCCTGGCAGCACCCTGCGCGCATTCGGCGGTCTGGTGGGTTCGCTCGCCGGTACCCTGATCGGGACGACCTTGGGCAGTGGGGTGTCCCACCGGCCGAGAGTCGGCTTCACCCGTCGGCTGCGGGATGCCGGGATAGGCATGATGCTCGGCTTCGGTGTGGGCTTGATAGTTACGGAAAGCGCCCACAACCAGCGGGCCGGGGTGATCGCCTTCTCCGTAACCCAGCGCCGGCCTGAGCAACGGACGCTGGTAGGACTCCCTCCCTGAAACGCTGACGGGCCGCCCAGCGGGGCGGCCCGTATGCAGCGAAGGATCAACTGACGACCGACGACCGAAAACCGACTACTTCTTGTTCACCGCCATCTTGAGCTGCTTGCCGGCGCGGAACGCCGGAGCCACCGTGGCCTTGATCTGAATCTCGGCGCCGGTCTTGGGATTGCGCCCCACGCGCGCGGCGCGCTTGCGGGCCTCGAAGTTGCCGAATCCCGTAATCTGGACCTTCGCCCCCTTCTTCAGCTCACCGGCGATGATGCCCTTGTCGTCGAACAGGGCCTCGACCGTCCGGCCGGAATCGGCCTTGGACATCTTCGTCCTCATCGCCAGTGCGGCGATCAGCTCGGCTTTGTTCACAGTGCGCTCCTCACTGGAGGGTTGAGAGGGGAGAACCCTTGCAAATCCGCCCCTTTCTCATGGAAGGCCCGGAAAAGCCTTGAAATCTCGGCACAATATGGGGGACTACCCCGGAAATCCGCAAGACTTCGGCCCTTTCCCGACCCCCCCACCCCCCCTGCAAAGCCTTGCTCTCCGACTCCGCCCCGGTCAGCTTGCAGCGCCATGTTCCACGGTACGCGCCCCGGCTGGATCGAGGTCATCGCCGGCGTCATGTTCGCCGGCAAGAGCGAGGAGCT
>DATDED010000230.1:0-8061 GCA_036523455.1 Gemmatimonadales bacterium | reverse complement strand
ACGCAAGCTACATGCTTGATGCGTACCTGCCGTAGGGGGACACCTGCCCGATGTCCACGGGCAGTGAGCGTGTCCCTTCCGCTCGCACCGCGCACCCTTGCGTCTACATTCTAGCGCGCGGCGGGGATGGCGGCGCGGCTGCGCCCGGCTGTGAACTGCGCTGTCGCGCCGGGACGGGCCTGGGTGGTGAACCGCTCGTCGAACAGGATCGCCCCGCGCAGGCTGTCGCGTCCCCACCACGAGGCGTTGATTCCGGCGAACGGACCGAGGTCGGCGGGCCACCCGAACACCGTCACGTGCTCGGGGACGCCGAACCAGGTCACCGCGAGCGTCTCGGCGCGCGGCACCGCGAACACCAGCGTGCCGCGGTACAGGCACTCCCGCGCCACCGACACCGTGTCCGTGCCCAGGATGATGTCCGTGAGCTTGAAGCGGTCACCGAGAGTGGTATCGGGGAGGGTGAGGGTGTCGCCGTGCGCCACGACCCAGTGCTCGGCGTAGGGTTGGGAGAAGCGCGTCAGGTCACGGCGGACGGTACCCGAGCCGCACGGGCTCCTGGGACCGCAGGCGAGGGCGGTGAGAGCAAGGATGGCGCCGGCATATGTCGCGGTCATGGGAAGAAACCTACTCCTCTCCCTCCCGGACGCGGAGCCGCTCGATCTCCTCCAGCGCCTCGATGTCCGCCGCGTCGAGCGCCCGGCCCGTCCGCTTGGTCTCGATCAGGTCCGGGATCGCGATCAACGGAATCGACACACCCTCCACCTCGACCACGGACGACCGTTTCACCGCCTGCTCGTATTTCACCTTCCATGCGACCGTAAAGACGTCCACCGCCGGATCGTCGCCGATGACTGTGATCGGTCGCTTGAGGATCTCCGCCGCGCTCCACTCTCGCGCGAACCCGTACCCGACTGTGGCCAGCGCCTCGAGTACCCGCTCCGCGTTCGCGAGCGTGCGCTCGATCAGGATGTCCACATCGGTCGTCGCGCGCACGTAGCCGTGCAGTACACACGCGATCCCCCCGATCACCAGGTACTTCGCCCCGGATCGGTTCAGCGCCTCGCACACCTGCGTGGCGATTGCCTTCGGGGTCACACCCCGACGAGGTGCGCCTTCCGCTTCCATTCGTAGTAGTCCTCATACGTGTCGAACCCGATGACCTGCTGCCTCGGCCTGCGGTGTTGGGCGGCGCGTCCGAGGCGCCCCAGCTCCTCGGCACGCCGCAACCGCTCGGCTGGGGGGAGCCGGAGCTCCGTGGCGAGGTGCAGGCGTCTGGCTTCTGCGACTTCGCGGCCGGCGTACGCCACGCCCGGCTCTCGGACCACCGGCGCCGCGAGGTAGGTCCGCAACGCCTCCACGACCACCCGACTGCGGGAACGGTCCAACCGCCGCGCCCGGGCATCGGCCGCCGCGAGCAGATCAGAGGGAAGGGTTATGGTGACGCGCGTGATCTTGCTCATACCGGATCATACTCGGTATGAGCGACCATCGCCAGCCCGGGGATGACCCGCGGCGCGCCTACGCCTGCTTTGCGGGACTCTCCACCTGCGGCACGGGCCGTTGCAGCCGCGACAGGATGTTCACCCCCGTCGCCGTCTCGATTTGCTCCGTCAGCTTGATGATCGCCTCCGGAAACTGCGCCGCGGCCGAAGCCACCCCCGCGCCGCGGCTCGAATCGATCACCGACAGCTTGTCGATCTTGATCTTCTCGACCGAACCCGCCAGCTCGCGAATCAGGTCCGGCAGCATGTTGAGGATGAAGATCCGTTCCGCGTCGGTCCCCGCCTGGCCGTACAGCTTGATCATGCGGTCCAGCACGCTGAGGTTCGCGTTGCCGTTCTCGAGAATCGATGCCGCGGCGCCCTTGGCGCGCAGCTCGGACGCTTCCTTGTCGGCCCGCGCCGGCACGACCACGTCGGCCTCCACCCGCTTACCCTCGAGCACGATGCGCTCAGCCTGCAGGTCCTGCTGCGCCTTCACCTTCGCCTTTTCGCCCGCCACCTGTGCCTCGGCTTCGCTCGCCAGCGCCGTTCCGTTGAGCTCCGCCGTCCGCACCCGCAGCCGGTTGTTTTCCTCGGTGATCTTCAGCTCGGCCTGGATCTTCGCCACCTGCGCCGCCTGGTGCGCCGCGGCTTCGGTCTGCTCCGCCTCGGAAGCCCGCGTCGCTTCCGCCACCCGCGCCAGCTTTTGGATCTCCGCCGTGCGCTGCCGCCCGATCGAGTCGAGGTAGTTCACCTCGTCGGTGACGTTCTGGATCTTCAGCGTGTCGAGCTCCAGCCCGAGCTTCTTGAGATCCTCGTCCGCCTCCTCGATCAGCGTCCCCGCGAACTTGAGCCGGTCTTCGTTCACTTCTTCCGGGGTGAGCGTGGCCAGCACGCCGCGCAGGTTGCCTTCCAGCGTGTCCTTGGCGATTTGCATGATCTCGTCGAACGGCTTGTCGAGCAGGCGCTCGACGGCGTTGTAGGACACGGGCTCCCGGGCGCAGACCTTGACGTTGGCGATGCCCTGGACGACGAGCGGGATGCCGCCTTTGGAGTAGGCGTTCTTCACCACGACTTCGATCGGGATGGTGCGCAGGTCGATGCGCGACACCTTCTCGATCACGGGGATCCGTAGTGTGCGGCCGCCGTGCAGCACGCGGTACCCCACCTCCCGCCCGTCCTCCAGCGTCCGGCGCCGGCCGGTCACCACGACCATTTCGTTCGGCAGGCAGATGACGATGAGCGAGCGCACCATCGCCACCAGGGCGGTGACGAGGCCGAGCGCGATCGCACCCAGCACGATGTAGGCAGCAGGAAAACTGTCCATGGCGAAGTAGATCCTTACGGAAGGAGTTGACGATCGTAGCGCTCGGGGGGCACCACCTCCGCCACGCCGTTTGTGACGCTGTTGACCATCACTTCACGTCCCGCGGCGATCGCCTCGGTGATCCCCGGCGCGAGCCGGGCAGTCAGATAGACTTCGCGCCCGCCCAGCAGGCAGGCGACCCGGCCCGGATGCCCCGGCACGAGCGGCAGGGTCACCCGGGCTCGCTCGCCCATCAGCTCCGCTTCGGTGAGCGTCGCGCCGGCGGTATCGGACCGGCGCAGCAGCGCGAACACGAGGTGGCTCAGCAGGAAGAAACCGCCCCCCATGACCAGCGCCGCCACGAGGGTGAACACGGGCCCCGTGTGAATGAGGGTCAACAGCGTGCCGGAGAGTCCGAATCCCGCCAGAAAGAAAATGAAGTTGCGGGGACGAAACAGGCTGAGGACCGCCTCGCCGAAGCCGGGATGCTCGGCATCGGCGAGCATCGGGTGGTCCGCGCCGAGGGCATGACCTCCCAGGTCCCCCGTGACATCGTGCCCACCGTCACCCCCGGCCAGCAGGCTCAACGCCAGCAGGCCGGCGCCCAGGATCGCCGCCACGATGTAGATCCCGAGCATCGCGCCCCTCGACCTTACGGTCCGATCGTATCCGCCGCCCGCACCCGTGCGCTCGCCGAGTCGGCCGCGTTCATCGCCTTGCCCACCCCCGACGCCCCGGGGATCTTCGACGTCGAGAGCATGCTGTCCCGCTGCCGCTCGGTCAGCGTGTCGCCCCCGGCGCGACTCCCGCCGCTACTCCCCCCGCCGCACGCCGCGACGAGCAGCACCCCGCTCAGCATCGTAGTGGCCGATAGCCGACAGCCGATAGCCGATAGCCTCTTCACGCGGGAATCCCTTTCTTCATTGTCTCCGCGACCACATCGGCGAACCGATCGACCTCATTCACCAGCGTGTACACGTTCGGGGTGATGCGCAGGCAGTTGAACTCGGGGTGCGCGATCGCCGTCGCGATGATGCGGTGCTTGTCCCACAGGTATCCGGTCAGCTTGCCCACGTCGAGCGTCCCCGGCGTGAACGACGCCAGCCCGCAGGACTGCTTCGGGTCGGTGGGCGTGAGGATCTTCACCCCCGGCACCTGCTCCAGCCGCTTCGCCCAGCGGTCCCGCAGGTAGCGCAGCCGCGCCGCCTTGCGCTCGGCGCCGATGCCCTGGTGGAAGGTCAACGCCTCGGCGATGGCGTTGTGATTCGCCGCCGGATGCGTGCCGATCTCCTCGAACTTGCGGATGTTCTCGTTCATCTCGGGCGGCGCCGCCATCATCGGCCAGATCTTCGCGATCTTCTCCTTGCGCACGTACAGAAAGCCGGTGCCGTGCGGGGCCAGCAGCCATTTGTGGAGGCTCGTGCCGTAGTAGTCGCAGTCCAGCTCGTCGCGCGTGAAGGGGAAGTGGGCGTAGGCGTGCGCGCCGTCCACGATCACCTCGATGCCCCGGGGCCGGGCCAGCTGCATGATCTGGCGCACCGGGAAGATCTGCCCCGTGAGGTTGGTGATGTGGCAGACGTGGATCACCTTGGTGCGCGGCGTGATCGCCTCCGCGAAGCGCCGCACCAGGTCGTCGGTCGAGGGCGGTGGCACGGGGAAGGTGATCTGCTTCAGGACGATCCCGTCGCGGCGCTCGCGCTGCTTCCACGTCGTGATCATGCGCGGGTAGTCCTGCGTCGTCGTCACCACCTCGTCGCCGCGCTGCAGCGTCATCCCGAGCTGGACGATCTCCAGCGCCTCGGACGCGTTGCGGGTGATCGCCATCTCCTCGGGATCGCAGCCGAAGTCGGCCGCGAGCCGCCGGCGTACGCTCTCGATTTCGGGCTCCAGCCACCCCCACATGGTGATGACCGGCGCCGTGTTGGAGATCGCGAGGTAGCGCTCCATCGCCTCCTGGACGATGCGGGGCGAGGGGGAGACCCCGCCGTTGTTCAGATTGATGAGCGTGCGATCCAGCGTGAACGCGTTCTGGATCTCGCGCCAGAAGTCCTCGTCCTCCGCCAGGGCGGCCGGCGGCACGCCGGCCACGCCGCCGACCGTGCGGGCGATGTGCGTCAGGGCGTCGTTCGTCAGGGCGGGAACGACGGGAACGGCGGCGGAAGCGGAGAGCATCGAGCGGAGGAAACGACGGCGGCTCGTCACGGCCGGAGATCCTTGGAGAGGAGTCGCATGGGATTTACCGCAAACCCCCCCGCCGGGCCAGAGGCCGGCGGGGGGGCGGAGCCGCGGAGCACGCGGCTAGAGCAGCCCGAACGAGAACCCGAGTAACAGCGCGGGGATCGACAACACGAGGATCAGCTCCAGATCGGCATTGAGCACGCCGAACAACAGCGCCACCACGATGTCGTCTTCGTACTGCTGATCGTTCCCGTTCACCGGGACTACGGTGCCGTTGCGGTCGGTGATGGTCGCGGTGCCGTTGACCAGCCGGAGCGTCGCGTAGGCACCGGAGTTCACGGTTACGGCGAACGTCGCGGCGCTGGTGGCGCCGCCGTTCGCGGACGTGTCGGCGCCCGCGAGCCGGAGGTTCTCGTTGCGCCGCGAGAAGCGGTAGTCCAGCGAAGTGATGGTGGTGTCCTTCACCGTGTCCTCGACGGACGCCATGTGCAGCTCGACGGCCACGTCGGGCACGTTCACGTCGTAGATGAAGTCCACGGTCTCGCTCCGGCCGTTCGCCTGGGCAGCCGACGTGAGCGACGCGTCGAACGTGAAGCGGCGTTCCAGCGCCGCCGGACGGCCGTTGCTGATGTAGCCGTTGGCCTGTACGGTGAACGCCTGGGCGGCGGGGAGGAACGTGAGCGTGTAATCCAGGAACGTCGGGGACCCGGTGCTGCCGCGCACCACGAACCGCAGCTGTGCGCCCGAGGCCGGTGCCAGGTCGATGATGTCCAGCGATCCGACTTCCTGCGCGGGATCGGGATATCCCGTGACCCCGTCCTCACGGTACAGAATGAACCGGACGCCGTTCTGCGGGCCACCGCTGCGACCCGTCGGGCGGTACTTGAGCGAGTCCGGGTTCCACTCGAACGTGAGGCCCAGGAGCGTGTCCGGAATGACCGGCGCCATCGGGGAGGCGGCGGCGAGGCCCGCCAGCGGCCCGAGGCTCTGACGCGGGAGCCCGCGGCGGAGCGGAGAGCCGGCCGCCAGGTCCAGTCGCGGCGGCAACGTTACGCCGAGCGCGGCGACCGCTCGTGTCAGGGACGCGGCCGGAGGCGCCGCGGCGGGGAAGTTGCCGACCAGGAGGCTGAGCGCGCTGAACGGGTCGGATTGGAACGCGCTGTCGACCGCAAGCACATCCTGGATCGTCGCGGCGGGGTTCGCGATCCTCGCGGGCCCGCTCGAGTTGTCGCTGCAGGCCGCGACGGCGATGGCGATAGTGACGCCGGCAATCAGGCGCCGGCGCGGCGCTCGCGTGGGAAAAGCCATGAACCCTCCGGACTGGTGATGGACCGCTGGGAGGGCCAAATGTGGGTGGGGGCGACACGGGGCTCTGTGACCCAGGCCACCGGGACGGGGGAGGTCGGCTACTGGATTGTGACTGGCTCGCTTACAGGATGAGTCCGCCGCCCAGCACCCGTCCGGCGTCGTCGTACAGCACACCGGACTGTCCCGGTGTAATGGCGCGCACCGGCTCGGACAGTCGCAGGTCCACTGCGTCGGGTCGTATGTTCTCGATCGTACCCGGGACGGCGCGCGCCCGGTAGCGGCACTGCACCAGCAGATGGTCGCCGGCCACGAGCGGGTCGGCGAGCCAGTTGACGTCGGTGAGGGTCACTGCGTGCCCGAGCAGGGCATCGCCCGGCCCGATGACGACCTCGCGGGTCTCGGGCCGGATGTCCACGACGTACATGGGCTCGGCGTACCCGCCGGGGAGCCCGCGCCGCTGGCCCACGGTGTAGCGCGCGAACCCCGCGTGCTCGCCCACCACCTCGCCCGACACGGTCACCAGCGGGCCGGGCACGAGCGCCGGCGCGTCGGCCGGCAGATGGCGCTCCAGCACGCCGACGTAGTCGCCGTCGGGGACGAAACAGATCTCCACCGACTCGGGCTTGTCGGCCGTGACCAGGCCGAGCCGGCGCGCCATCGCGCGGGTATCGCGCTTGGTGCGCGTCCCCACCGGGGTGAGCATGCGCGGCAGCACCGCGCGGTCGATGCCCCACAGGAAATACGACTGATCCTTCTCCGGATCCTGTCCCCGGTACAGGGCGCCCTCGCGGGCGACGGCATAGTGCCCGGTCGCGAGGTAATCGCACTCCAGCGCGTCGGCGTGGTGCAGCAGGTCGCGGAACTTCGTGAACGAGTTGCAGCGCACGCAGGGAATCGGCGTGCGGCCGCGCGCGTACTCGCGGACGAAATCCGCGATGACGTCGTGCCCGAAGCGGTCCTCGAGATTGAGGACGTAGTGCGGGATGCCGAGCTTGTGGGCGACCAGCTTCGCGTCGGTGATCGAATCGAGCGAGCAGCAGGGACGGTCGGGCACATCGTCGCCGTAGCAGAACAGCTTCAGCGTCGCGCCGATGACTTCGTGCCCTTCCTCCACCAATACGGCGGCGGCTACGGAGCTGTCCACTCCGCCCGACATGGCAACCAGCACTCGCCCCTTCACGGCTCCCCGCCCCAATGCAGAATGCGGAACGTGGAATGCGGAATGTCAGAGTGGAGGTCTCGTCGCGACTCGACCTTCCAGTTCAATTCCGCATTCCGCATTCGCCATTCCGCATTGCAGCTCATCGGTGCAGCACCGCCGAAAGCGACCGCACCTTCTCCACGATCTTCGGGAGCGCCGCCGCCAGCGCCTCGACGTCCGCCGGCTCGCTGGTGTGGCCGAACGAGAACCGCAGCGCCGCGACGCCCAGGTCGTGCGGCACGCCCATCGCCGTGAGCACGTGCGACGGCTCGACCGACCCCGTGCTGCACGCCGAGCCCGCCGAGCAGGCGATGCCGGCGAGATCGAGATGCATCAGCATCGCCTCCGAGTCGGTTCCGGGGAACGACATGTTCAGCACGTGCGGGGCGCGCGTCCCCTCGCGTCCATTGACGCGCGCGTCGGGGAACAGCGCCGTGAGGCGGGCCTCGAGGTCATCGCGCAGCACCTGCAGCCGGTGCGCCTCCTCGGCCTGCTCGGCCGCGGCCAGCTCCGCCGCGCGCCCCAGCGCGATGATCCCCGGGACGTTCTCGGTGCCGGGCCGCAGCCCGAACTGCTGTCCGCCGCCG
>DATDED010000229.1:0-10845 GCA_036523455.1 Gemmatimonadales bacterium | reverse complement strand
GAAGTAGTTGGCCGTACGCGGGCACCGGGCCGAGAATGCCGGTGAGGGCGCTGTTGCGGAAGATCGTCTGGCCGATCGAGCCGTTCGTGCTCCGCGAGCTCGCCAGGTTGAGGCCGGGAATGCGGGCGTAGTACAGTCCCGTGTTCGCGCGCACGACCGTTAGGCCGCGGCCACCGACGTTCCACGCCACGCCAAGGCGCGGCTGGAACATCCCGACGTCCGACGGAATCTTGCCGTCCGACGGGAACGTGAACGTGCCCTGTGCATTCGTCACCGTCTTGCCGATCAACTCCCGGAAGAACACCTGACTCGGCGGCGTGATCGGATCGGGCTCGATCTGGGCCTCCCAGCGCAGCCCGTAGTTCACCGTCCACCGCGCGTTCGGCTTCCAGGTATCCTGGGCGTAGAGGGCGTACTCATTCTGCACGATCGACTGCGTGCCGGCCTGGTCCACGGTGAGCGGCGGCACGCCGGCGAACTGCAGGTAGAGCACGACTGGTCCAGTGATGGTGGTGCCGACCGGGCACGTGCCGCCGTTGTTGCTGGTCCCGTTCGAACACTCGACGTACCCCGATCCCTGAGTCACGTAGTTGATGAAGCCGGTCACGCTATTGAACGCCATCCGCCCGTTGGCGAACCCGATGAACGTCTGAACCGTCTCGGTGCGGTTGAACTCCCCGCCGAACTTGAGGAGGTGGTTGCCGCGGCTGAGCGAGAAGTTGTCCACCGCCTGGATCCGGGTGTCGTGATCCTTGATCGGAAGGAAGAACGGCATGCCGAAGCGGAACGCGTTCCCGAAGTCCATGTCGGTATCCTTGAACGGCGTCCCCGACACGGGATTGGTGGGGCCGTTGTAGGGCCGCGGCCGGTCTTCCCGGGAATACTGGAAACGCAGCTCGTTGGTGGCGAGCGAGCTCAGGAACGAATGCAGGCTGCCGTTGACGGCGTTGGAGTAGTCCCGCTCGAGGCCGTTCGCGCTGGCGCCCCAGGTGTCGAGGTCGAACGTGCCGTTCTGCTGTTGCGACCAGGTGTAGTTGTACTTGAGCGACAGGTTGTGCTTCGGCGACAGTCGGAAATCGAGCTTCAGGAGCGCCGCGCGGGCATCGTTGGTGCGGGAGATCGGCCCGAAATCCCCCGCGAGCGCCCCGCCGTAGGCGGTGCTCAGAAACGTCGTCAGCGAATCGAGCGCCGCGCTCTGCGGCCGCGTGCGCTGCTTCACCTCGTCATACAACTGCTGGTCGTAGGCGAGGAAGAAGAACGCGCGGTCCTTCTTGAGCGGTCCGCCGAGCGTGAAGCCGAACTGATGCTGCGAGAAGTCGGGGGAGAACGTCTGCGACCCATGCGTGGGCGAGCCCGACAACGCGTCGAACTTCCCGTAGTAGTGGACTGAGCCGCGCAGATTGTTGGTGCCGGACTTGGTGATGACGTTGACGAAGCCGCTGGAGGAACGCCCGAACTCGGCGTTCGCCCCCTCGCTCACCACCACGACTTCCTGGACGGCGTCGAGGTTGAACGTGAACGCCGGCCGTTGACCGCCGCGCTGCTCGCCGAAGAAGGGATTGTTGAAGTCGGCGCCGTCCACCGAGACGTTGTTATGAATACCGCGCTGGCCGGACACCGTCAGCTCGTCGCCGTCCGGACCCTGGACGATCGCCACGTTCGGGGTCAGCAGCGTGAGATTGAGGTAGTTGCGCCCGTTGTTCGGGAGACCCGCGATCGCCTGGACGGGCAACCGGACCGACGCTTCGGTCTTGCTGGGGTCCACGACCGCCGGCGCGGCTTCGATGTTCACCGCCTCGAGCGTGATGGCGAGGAGCGAGAGCCGCAAATCGACGCTCTGCCCCACCCGGAGCACGATCCCCCTTTCGCTGACCGGATTGAAGCCGATCCCCCGCGCCGTGACCTCGTAGATGCCAAGCGGCAGGAGCGACGCGGCGAAGTTGCCGCCGGCGTCGGCCGTCACCGTGCGCTGGAAGTTGGTCTGCGTTTCGCGCAGCAGGACCAGCGCGCCACCGACGGGAGCGCCGTTCGGATCCACGATCAGCCCACGGATGATGCCGGTCGTCGCTTGTGCCTGTGCCGACAATCGCGAGGCAGGTAACAGCAACAGGGCAAGGCCGAACAGCAGGACGATCGGATGCTTCAGCGCCGCGCCACGGGTCATGACGGTAGCCCTCCGGGATCTGGGTTTTTGGGCCGGGCAAGGCTAGCACGCCCTTCCGGAGCCCGCAAGCGGAATTGCCCTCCGCCCGCGAACGGGTAGAATTCCCCTCCGATCACCCAGTCACCAATTCCCGGAGGAGTCTCCCCATGAAGTCCCGCCCGTCTCTCGTGCTCGCCGCCGCCTCGCTGGCGGCCCTTGGCGCCTGCGCCAAGAAGCCGGCGCCGCCGCCGGCCGCCCAGACCACCGCCACCGTGTACACCGTCACCGCCAGCGACTACGCCTTCGCAGCGGCCGACTCGATTCCCGCGGGCCTCGTGACGATCCAGCTCGTCGATACGGGCAAGGAGCCCCATCAGGTCGTCGTCTTGCGGATCGATTCCGGCAAGACCCTGGCAGACGTCCAGAGCATGATCGCGTCGCCCACCATGGCGATCCCCGGCTGGGTCCGGTTCCCGATCGGGGTGGGCATGATCGTGCCCGGTGACACCGGGAACGCCACCGCGGTGCTCGCGTCCGGGCACTACGCGTTGGTGTGTTTCGTCTCGAGCCCCGACGGCACACCGCACTTCGCCAAGGGCATGATACGCCCGTTCGAGGTCGTGGCGTCCGCCGCAACTCCGGCCGCGGAGCCGACCGGCGACATCACGATCACGGAGAAGGACTACGATTTCGTGGTCACGGGGGCCCTGACGGCGGGCACGCACACGATCAGCGTCGAAAACGCGGGCCCGCAGGTGCACGAGGTCTCCTTGAACCAGCTCGCCCCGGGGAAGACGGTGGCCGACTTCACGAAATGGGTGCAGGGCGGCATGAAGGGCGCGCCCCCCGCCAAACCGGTGGGCGGCGTCACCGGGCCCGACGTCGGTGGCCATCAGTCGTTCACCGCGACACTTGCGGCCGGGAAGTACATCCTCGTCTGCTTCGTCCCCGACAAGACGGACGGCAAGCCGCACATGACGCACGGGATGATCAGGGAGATCACCGTCACCTGACAGGCGGGACGGGGGGGGAGGGACGGGGGGCGAGTCCCTCTCTTCCCTTCTCCCACACCCGTCCCTCGTCCCTCCTCCCTCGTCCCCGTCATGCAGAACCCGGATATCGCCCGCCTGTTCGACGAAGTCGCCGACCTCCTCGAAATCCAGGACGAGAACCCGTTCCGCGTGCGCGCCTACCGCAACGCGGCGCGCGTGGTGCGTGACTACCCCCGACCGCTGGTGGACGAGGTGCGCAAGGGAACCGACCTCACCGACATCCCGGGGATCGGAGAGGACCTGGCCGAGAAGATCGCCACGATCGTGACGACGGGAGAGCTGCCGCTGCACCGCCAGCTCCAATCCAAGCTGCCGGCCGGTCTGCTCGACCTGCTGCGCATACCCGGCCTGGGACCAAAGCGCGTAAAGATCCTCTACAGCAAACTGAAGGTGCACTCGGCGAAGGATCTCGAGACGGCGCTCGCCGCCGGCAAGGTCCAGAAGCTCAAGGGGTTCGGTCCCAAGATGGAGCAGAACATCCGCGCCGGCCTGGGATTGGCGCTGCACGTCGAGCGCCGCCTGCTGCTCCCCGACGCCGAGACGCACGCGCTGGCGCTGCTCGCCTACCTGAAAGAGGGAGGCGGCGTCACGAACCTCGAGGTGGCGGGGAGCTACCGCCGCCGCCGCGAAACGATCGGTGACCTGGACGTGCTGGCCACGGCGGTGCACCCGGAGCGGATCATCGAGCGGTTCGTCGCCTATCCGGACGTCGCCAAAGTCGTGTCGCGCGGGGAGACGCGCGTCACGGTACAGCTGCGCGGCGGCCTGCAGGTAGACCTGCGCGTGGTCGAGCCGGCCGCCTACGGCGCCGCGCTGCTCTACTTCACCGGGTCCAAGGCCCACAATGTGGAGCTGCGGCAGATCGCCCAGGATCATCACTACAAGCTGAACGAGTACGGCCTGTACCGCGGCACCCGGCGGGTCGCTGGCAAGACCGAGGCGGAGGTCTATGCGAAGCTCGGCCTCGACTGGATTCCGCCGGAGCTGCGCGAGGCCCGGGGCGAGATCGCCGCGGCGCGCGCCCACCGGCTCCCCACGCTCGTGACCCTGGACGAGATCCGCGGCGATCTCCAGATGCACACGACCGCGAGCGACGGAGAGGCCTCGCTCGAGGACATGGCCGAGGCGTGCCGCGCGCGGGGCTACGCCTACTGCGCCATCACGGACCACTCCAAGCGGGTCACGATGGCCCTGGGGCTCGACGCCAAACGGCTGCGGGCGCAGTGGAAGGCGGTGGACGCGTGGAATGCGAAGGCCCACGGGTTCACCGTGTTGAAGAGCGTCGAGCTGGACATCCTGGAGAACGGCAAGCTGGACCTCGACGACGACGTGCTGGCCGAAGCCGACTATGTCGTGGCCTCGATTCACTACGGCATGACGCAGCGCCAGTCGGAGATCACCAAGCGGCTGCTGACGGCGATCCGCCATCCCCACGTGGACGCGATCGGCCACCCCACCGGCCGCCTGCTGGGGAAGCGCGAATCGTACGCGATCGATTTCGAGACGGTGGCGCGCGCCGCGGCGGAATCCGGCTGCCTGCTCGAGATCAACGGGCACCCTGAGCGCATGGATCTTCCCGATACGCTGGCGGCCGCGGCCAAGGCGGCGGGCGTGCAGTTCGTGCTCTCGACCGACAGCCACCAACCCGGGAATCTCGCGTTCATGCGCTATGCCATCGACCTGGCGCGGCGCGCCGGGCTCGAAGCGGGCGACGTGCTCAATACCCGTCCGCTCGGCGAGTTCCGGAAGGGTCTGAAACGCGCCAGGTGAGCAGACCTCACCCCCTGGCCCTCTCCGCTGACGCGGAGAGGGGAAACCCTATGTGAGCACGAGCGACAGCTGGGAGACGGGCTCGAAGGTCAGGCGGTGGTGGCACGTCGGTCCGAGGGCGCCGAGTGCGTCGAGGTGCTCCGGCGTGCCGTAGCCCTTGTTGTCGTCCCAGGCGTAGGCGGGATAGCGGGCGGCGAGGCGCCGCATGAGGCGGTCGCGCACGGTCTTGGCCACGACCGAGGCGGCG
Source organism: Gemmatimonadales bacterium (assembly GCA_036523455.1). Taxonomy (GTDB): domain Bacteria; phylum Gemmatimonadota; class Gemmatimonadetes; order Gemmatimonadales; family GWC2-71-9; genus DASTHG01. The sequence continues at coordinate 5,633 of DATDED010000229.1, read as the reverse complement.
GCGATGGACTGGCAGCAGGCGTCGCCGTCCACGATCGCCACATGGGCGCAGCCCAGCTCGGGGACCGCGAGACCGTCCACGAGGACTTCATGCGGGGCCAGGGCGAGGCGGGCGAGGGCGCGCCGCATCGCCAGGATGGTCGCCCGGCGGATGTTGAGGCGATCGATTTCGTGCACGCTCGCCGCACCGATGCCCACGGCGATCGCCCGGGCGCGGATCACGGCGGCGAGGCGCTCCCGCGTCTCGGGCGGCAGCACCTTGGAGTCCCGCAGCCCGCGGATCGCCTTCTGTCCCGCCGGAAACACGACGGCCGCGGCGACCACCGGTCCTGCCAGTGGGCCGCGGCCGACTTCGTCGATTCCGGCGACGATCGTCCGCCCCGCGTTCCAGAGCGCGGCTTCGCGCTCGAACGTGGGGCGGCGGCCGCTCACGCCTCGGGGCTCTCCGCGGGCGGTGCGGCCGCTTCAGCCGGGGCGGCACTGCCCGGCACCGCGACCCGCTTCTCCCGGATGCGCGCCGCCTTGCCGGCGAGGCGCCGCAGGAAGTAGAGCTTGGCGCGCCGCACGCGACCCTTGCGCACCAGCTCGATCTCGGCGATCGAGGGCGCGTGCAGCGGGAAGATGCGCTCCACGCCGACGCCCGCCGAAATCTTGCGCACCGTGAACGTCTCGTTGATGCCGCCGCCGCGGCGCGCGATGCAGACTCCCTCGAACGCCTGGAGGCGCTCCTTCTCGCCCTCGCGCACGCGGACCATCACCCGCACCGTGTCTCCCGGATCGAACGCCGGGAGCTTCTCCTTCAGGCCTTCACGCTCGATCGCTCGCAGCTTCTCCATACCCGTACCCTCTCGTGACGTCTACGCGTCGCTGGCTTCCGATTCGGTCAACCGCTGCCACAGCTCCGGACGCCGCTCGCGCGTCAGCCGGCGGGCCTCTGCCTCACGCCACGCCGCGATCTTCTCGTGATCCCCGCTCAACAATACGTCGGGAACCGCCAACCCGCGATACACCGGCGGCCGCGTGTACGACGGCGCGGCCAGCGGACCATCGTAATGTGAATCTCCCGCCGCGGATTCGTGATCGCCCAGCGCCCCCGGCAGCAGGCGCACGACCGCATCGATCACGCACAGCGCCGCCGGCTCGCCGCCCGACAGGACGAAGTCACCGATCGACAGCTCTTCGGCCCCCAGGCCGTCGGCCACGCGCTGGTCCACGTCCTTGTAATGCCCGCACAACAGCGTCAACTCCGCTCCCACTGAAAACCGCACCGCGTCCCGGTGGCCGAAGGGACGGCCCCGCGCCGACAGCAGCACGATCGGCGATCCCGCTGCGAGACCCAGATCCTCCACCGCCTCGAAGAACGGCTCCGGCTTCAGCACCATCCCGGCGCCGCCACCGTAGGGCGCGTCGTCCACCGTCTGGTGCCGGTCATGGGTGTAGTCCCGCAGCTGCACCACGCGGTAGCGCGCGAGACCCCGTTCGGCCGCCCGGCCCAGAATGCTTTCGCCCAGCGGCGCCGCGAACCAGCCGGGAAACAGCGTCACGACGTTAACCGCCAGCATCGTCCTCAGGCACCGCGAGAAACCGGTCCCGCCACCCATCCACCGCGTCCCGCGACGTCAGTCCCGCGAATCCGATGAGCCATTCGCTGTGATAGGCCCGCCGCCGCGTGAGCACGAGCGGTCCGGCGAGCACCCGCCGATCTTCGTCCACGATCCACAGCTGCGCTTTCGGTTGCAGCACCGCACCCGGGGTTTCCACGAGAGGCACCACCGACACCTCCCCATGTTGCCCGTGCGGCTTGCGCAACCGCGCGACTATGCGGTACGTGACCCGAACACCCCGGCTTTCTTGAGCAGCGACCGGACCGTGTCGGTCGGCATCGCACCCTTGGCGAGCCACGCCGACGCCTTGTCCTTGTCGACCTCGAGAACCGCCGGGTTGGCGCGTGGATCGTAGTGGCCGATGGTCGCGACCGAGCGCCCATCGCGCGCGGCCCGCACATCGGCGATCACGATGCGGAAGTACGACTGTCCCTTCCGGCCCACGCGGCGCAACCGAATCCGAGTTGACATGAAATCCGCCCTTACATCCGTTGGAGAAACTTGCGCATCTGCTGGAACTGCTCCAGCAGCCGGTTCACTTCCTGCACGGGCCGCCCCGAGCCCTTCGCCACCCGCAGCCGCCGCGACCCGTTCAGTACCTTCGGATCGGCCCGCTCCTCGGGCGTCATCGACAGGACGATCGCCTCGATGTGCTTGAGCCGTCGATCGTCGGCCGGCAGGGCCTTCAGCGCCTTCGCCGGCACGCCCGGCAGCAGTCCGAGCATCTGCTTCAGCGGTCCCATCTTCTGCATCTGCTTCAGCGCGACGAGGAAGTCCTGCAGATCCATGCCGCGCTTGGACCGCGCCTTCTTCTCGATCCGCTGGGCGGCTTCCTGGTCGATCGTCGCCGCCGCCTTCTCCACCAGGGCCACCACGTCGCCCCGGCCGAGGATCCGTCCGGCCATCCGCGCCGGATCGAACGGCTCGAAGGCGTCGGTCCGCTCCCCCACACCGACGTACACGATCGGCGCCCCCGTCGCGCCGTGGATCGACAGCGCCGCCCCACCGCGCGCGTCCCCGTCCAGCTTCGTGAGGATCACGCCGGTCAGGCCGACCCCCTCCTGGAACCCGCGCGCGATCCGCACCGCGTCCTGCCCCGTCATCGCGTCGGCCACGAGCAGCACCGCGCGCGGCCGCACCGCGTCCTTCAGCGCCTTCAGCTCGGCCATCAGGTCGGCGTCGATCTGCAACCGGCCGGCGGTGTCGACGATCACGGTGCGGCAGCGCGCCTTCTCAGCCTCCCGCACGGAGGCTCGGACGCGCTCGACCACACTCGTCCCCCGTCCCTCATCCCCCGTCCCCAACACGGGGACACCCACCTGCTCGCCGAGCTGTTTGAGTTGCTCGACCGCCGCGGGGCGCTGGAAATCCGCGGCGACCAGACCCGGCGCCTTCTGCTCGAGCTTCAGCCGTCGCGCGAGCTTGGCCGCGGTCGTCGTCTTGCCCGAGCCCTGCAGCCCGACGAGCAGGATGACCGTCGGACCGACGGTCGAGAACTCCAGATCGTGCCGCGTGCCGCCCAGCAGGCCGGCCAGCTCGTCGTGCACCAGCTTCACGACCTGCTCACCGGGACGCACCGTCTTGAGCGCCACCGCGCCGACGGCCCGCTCGCGCACGCGCTCGACGAAGTCGCGGGCGATCTCGAGGCTCACATCGGCTTCGAGCAGCGCCCGCCGGATGTCGCGCAACGCGTCGGCGACGTCCTGCTCCGACAAAACGCCCCGACCGACGAGCCGCTGCACCACACCGGAGAATCGCTCGGTCAGGGCCGTAAACATAAGCCACGCAAAATACTTAGCCGACGGATGGAAACCAAGTGGGGAGAAACCGAGCTACGGCAGGACCTTCACCTCCGGTATCGCGCGCCACCCCGGCCAGGACGGCGGGGCATCCACCAGCCGGACAGCTGGTCGTGCGTCGATGGTGAGCGACTCCACGCGGAAACGCCGAGTGGCGTCGCCGGACCGCCGCGCCGCCCACGCCGGCTCGAGCGTGCGCAGGAAGTTGTCGCGCGCGCCCACGTCGTCCCACACGCTGACCCACACCAGGGCATCGGCGTTGGGGCCATAGACCCGGTACCGGTCCCCGCCCCACCCCTGCGCGGCGGCCCGCCCGGCGTCGGACGTCGAGTCCCGCCGCAGCTGGGTGATGAGGAGCCCAATCTCGAACTCCCCCAGGCCGTCCTCGAACCGCACCGAGTCGACGGCCGGCCCGGAAAAGGCCAACGCCACCGGCTGGTCGCGGGCGGCGTAGCGGTCGGGATGGAGGATTTGCTCGGTAGAGGCGGGCATCGCGGCCCCGTAGGGTTCCTGCTTGGGATGGGTACGGGCGAACCAGCCGATGAAGTCGGCACCAGCCAGATAAGGAAAGATCAGTGTTTCCCGCAGCCACATCGGCGCGCTGGAGAACGCGGGCATGGACTGCTGCTGCAGCGCCATGGCCGACCGCTGCCGCCAGAACCAGCCCGGCGGCAGACTCTCGGGATGCTGCTCGGGCATGAGAATCGAGATCTGGTAGAACGTGGCCTGGCCCTCCAGCACCGCCTGTGCCGCGGAACGGCGGTCGTTCTGCCGCCGCTGATTGATGATCGAGTCGAGCGGCAGATACTCGTCCTGCAGCGCGTGCACCAGCTCGTGCGAGGCGACGAGCCGGACCTGCGCGGGATCGCCCTGATCGGTCGGGATGAACAGCGCCGACGAGTCGGGGTCGTAGTAGCCCGCCACCTGCTCGGTGAGCAGGTCCACGTAGGTGCGACGCAGATCGAGTGAATCGGGAATCAGACCGAACAGCCGGTAGGCCGCTTGCACGCCCGCCAGCTCGGGTGGGGGAAGATCCTGGTCGAACTTGTAGATGATGTAGGCGCGGACCTGATCGCGCGTGCGCAAGCGTACCGCCACGGGACTCTTGAAGTGCAGTCCGGTCACCTGCGAGGCCTGGACGGCGAGCCGGCGTACCAGGTCGCGCGTCGCCGTCTCGCTCTCCACCACCTTCGCCCGCTCGCGACACCCACCCGCCGCGACCAGCAGCGCGGTGGCCGTGCCCGTCAGCCGGCCCACTCGATCCCCTTTCCCGCGGCCGCCGCGACGACGCGCGCGACATCCGCTCCGTCGACGACGATGCCCTGCCGCTCGAGCTCGGCGCGCAGCAGGCGGTCGAGCTCGTCGCGCTGCTCCTGCAGCGACGACGCGCGGCGCGGGGGCGCGGTGGACACCGCCTCGCCGCTCGGCGGCGCGGTTTCGCGCCGCTCGCCACCCAGCATCGCCTCGAGCTCCCGGCCGATCCGCTCGAACATGGTCGCCAGATCCGGGAGCCCTTCCTCGCCGGCGCCGCCGGCCGCTCCCCCGGAGGGCTCGCGCCGCAGCCGCGCATCCACCTTGCGGCGCTCGCGGATCAGCCGGTCCAGCTCGGGGCTGACGCGCGCCGTGGCCTGGGCGTGCGCGCAGGCTTCGTCGAGCACGTCGATCGCCTTGTCGGGCCGGGCCCGCTCGGGCACGAATTGATCGGTGAGCACGATCGCCGCCTTGAGGGCGTCGTCGGTGATTGCCACGGCGTGGTGCCGCTCGAGCCGCGGGCGCCGTGCGACGAGCACCTCCCAGGTCTGGATCGCGTCGAGCTCGAGGATGGTGAGCGGCTGGAAGCGGCGCTCCAGCGCCGGATCATGGCGGATCCAGCGCTCGTACTCCTCGCTCGTGGTCGCCCCCACCACGCGGATGTCACCGCGCACCAGCGCCGGTTTCAGCATATTCGCGGCGTCCATGGCGGCCCCCATGGCGGTCCCCTGCCCGATGAGGTTGTGCAGCTCGTCCACGAACAGGATGAGATCGGGATCGGCGGCCAGCGCCTCGACCAGGCGGCGGATGCGCTCCTCGTACTGGCCGCGGAACGACGTGCCCGCAAGCAGGGCCACGTGGTCGAGTGCCACGATCCGCGCGTCTTTCAGGGCCGGGGGCACGTTGCCGATGGCGATCCGCTGCGCCAGCCCCTCGACGATGGCCGTTTTCCCCACCCCGGCTTTGCCGACGAGCGCGGG
>DATDED010000228.1:0-6211 GCA_036523455.1 Gemmatimonadales bacterium | reverse complement strand
GATCATGGCCCGGTCGGTCGCGGTGCCCCCCGCCCTCACCATCGCCAGCGTGCTCGCGATGGGCACGCTCCTGGGTCCCGTCGGTCTCGTTGTCGCCGTGCCGATCGTCGCGCTGGCCCTGGTGCTCGTCCGCCACGTGCTGCACGGCGAGTTGTACGGCGAAGGGCCGACCTTCCGCTCGGCGGGGCTGCGCGCCAGTCGCGGCCGACTCCCGCCCACCCTCACCTCCGCCCCATGACGGCACCGGGCGAGCACCGCTTTTTGATCCTGGCAGACGGGCAGTTCGGTCCTATGTCGTCGAAGACCGCCAATTCCTGCATCCGCTACTTCCCCGAGCGTATCGTCGGCGTGTTCGATCGCGCGCAGGCCGGGAAGACCGTTCAGGATGTGCTCGGATTCGGCGGGACGATTCCCGTGGTGGGCGACTTCGCACAGGGATTGTCGCTCGGTGCGGGGGCGACCGCGGTCCTCGTGGGCATCGCTCCGGCCGGCGGCCAGCTGCCCGACGAATGGCGCGGCTGGCTCAAGCTCGACATCGAGCGGAAGCTCGAGGTCTGGAGCGGCCTGCACACGTTCATCGCCGACGATCCCGAGCTGGGCGGGCTGGCGCGCCGCCTCGGCGTCCGGATCCTCGACGCCCGCAGGCCGCCCGCGCGCCTGCCGATCGCTGACGGACGCGCCGCGGAGGTGGACGCCTACGTGGTCCAGGCCGTCGGCTCCGACTGCAACGTCGGCAAGATGACCGCCATGCTCGAGGTCCGGAACGCGCTGGTGCGTCAGGGGCGCAAGGCGCGCTTCGCCGCGACCGGGCAGACGGGGATCTTCATCGAAGGCTGGGGGACGGCCGTGGATGCGGTCGTGGCCGACTTCATCGCCGGCGCCGCGGAGGATCTCGTGCTCACGGCCGCCCGGGACGCCGACATCGTGCTCGTGGAGGGGCAGGGGAGCCTGATCCACCCTGGCTACTCGGGCGTCACCCTGGGCCTGCTGCACGGCGCGATGCCGCGTGGTCTGATCCTCTGTCACCAGTCATCCCGCGACTACGTCGGCGATTACCACGGCCGGGAGCCGTGGGTGAAGATCCCGCCGCTCAGCGACCTGATCCGGATCTACGAGGACGCCGCGCAACCGGTCTTTCCCACCCGGGTCCTGGGCATCTGTTTGAACACCTTCGACCTCGACGACGCCGCGGCACGTCGTGCCGTCGCAACCGCCGCGGCTGAAACCGGACTGCCGGCCGCCGATCCGGTGCGTTTCGATCCCGCTCCCCTGGCCGACGCCATCGCGCGGGCGGCCGCCGAGTGGCGAGCACGCTGAGCCGCGTTCGTTCGATCCCGCCCGCGTTCGTTCGGTGACACAGCGCCGCGACCGGCGTGACATGGTTCGGTCGTGGATCTGCTCCGCACCATCCGGGCCGAATGGCCCGTGCTCCGCATCCGGCTGCTGCGCACCCGCCTCGGCCTGTGGCTGGTGCTGGTCGTCGCGGCGCTGCTGTGGATCGAGCGGGCCGCGCCGCGGTCCGATCCGCTCACCACGATCCTGCAGGCGGGCACACTCGGCGCCGTGCTGTGCGTCGGCTACCTCGTGGGCTCGGGTGCCGACCGGGCGGCGCTCCTCCTGCCGTTGTTGCACCCCACGACTCCCGGGGCGCTCGTGCTGGGCCGCTGGGCGGCCGCCACGGGCGGCGCGGCGCTCGCCGTGCTCGCCGTCGCGGCTCACACCGCCTGGACGACCGGCGCCGTCGCGGCCAGTCTCAGCGCCGCGCTGGCCGGTCTCGCGGCGGCCGCAGCCGTCGCGTCCTGCACGCTCGCCCTGGTCCTGACGGGCGGAAACCTCCTCGCTACGCTGTCCTTCGTCTGGCTCGCGCTCGTCGGGAGCGCTCCACCGGAGACGGTGATCGGTGTCCCGCACGCGGGTTCGATTCGCGTGGCACTCGCCGTCGTGCTGGAGCTGGCCCCGGCACCGTGGCGGTACCGGGCGATCTCCACGGGCGATGCGGGCGCGCTGTTGCACGCGGCCGCGTGGGTGGCGCTAGGCCTGGCGGCCGCCCGCAGTCTGGTGGGGCGGGTCTCGCTGTCCACGCGATGACGATTCCCCTACTGTGCCGCAACGTACGGCGGGCGTTCCGGAGACGGTTCGGCGGGCCGCCGATCGTCGCGATCGCCGACGCGACGTTCGAATTGGCGGCCGGAGAAATCGCGTGCCTGGTGGGAGCGGCGGGAGCGGGCAAGACCACGTTGCTGCGCCTCGGCGCGGGACTGTTGCGTCCCGATGCGGGCGTCGTCCACGTCGCGGGCACGCCGCCGTATGGCCCCCACGGTCCGGTGGTCCGGCGCCTCGTGGGATTCGCGCCACGCGATCCCGTGTTCCCTCCGGCCTTCACTGTTCGCGAGGTGCTGGAGTACTGCGCGCGCCGGCACACGGCGGGACGGGACGCGCGGACCTTGGCGCGTGACGCGACCGAGCTCGCCGGGCTGGATGCGTTTGTCTCGTGCCGGGCGGCCACGCTCGGGCTCGCTGCCGCGCGGCGTCTCACGCTGGCGCAGTGCGCGCTGGGGGCCCGGCGGCTGCTGCTCGTCGACGAGCCGTTCGCCGGACTCGACGCGATCAGCAGGCGCGACCTGTGCGACCGGCTGCAGCGCTGTGCCACCGCCGGCGCCACGGTGTTGCTCTCGTCGGCTGATCCCGTCGGCCTCGAACGGCTCGCCGACCGGGTGCTGGTGCTGCGGGCCGGCCGGCTGGTGCGGGACGCGCCCGCGACCGTCCTGCTGGGCGGCCGGGTGCTCGAGGTGGTTATGGATGCACCGCCGCGCGACCCACCCCCGGGATTCCGCGTCACGGCGACAGGGCTGGAGGCCGATCTCGGACACCGCAGCGCGGAGGCTGCGCTGGCCGTGTGCCGGGCCCACCGTCTGGGCATCCGGGCATCCCGGGTACGCCTGAAGGGACTCGACGACGCCCTGTTCGACCCGCTGGAGGCCGTGCCGCGTTGACGCCCCGATGGGGGGTTTCTACGTTACGCGGGCATGCCCCTCCTCCTGAGCGTCCTCTCCCCCGACCGCCGCCTCGCCGAGGCGGAGTCCAAGGCGACCACGCCATGAGCCTGGTCCTCCACAACACGATGACCCGGGCGATGGAGCCGTTCGCGCCGTTGCATGCGCCGCGGGTGACGTTCTATACCTGCGGCCCCACCGTATGGAATTACGCCCACATCGGCAACTTCCGCACGTTCCTGTTCCAGGACCTGCTGCGCCGCTGGCTAGAGCAGTCGGGGTACGAAGTCTTCCACATCATGAACCTCACCGACGTGGACGACCGGACGATCAAGGCGGCCGCGGCGGCGCAGGCCTCGCTCGTGGCGCACACCGAGCCGTTCGTGCGGGCCTTCTTCGAGGACCGCGATTTTCTGCGCATCCGGCCGGCGCACGTCTACCCCCGCGCCACGACGTCCATCCCCGCGATGGTGCGACTGGTGGAGCAGCTGCTCGCCAAGGGGGTCGCCTACAAGGGGGACGACGGCTCGGTGTACTTCGCGATCGGCAAGTTCCCCACGTACGGACGCCTCTCCCGCCTCGACACGCGGGAGATCAAGGTGGGCGCGCGGGTGGCGAGCGACGAATACGCCAAGGAGAACCCGAGCGATTTCGCGCTCTGGAAGAAGGCGGATGTGCTGGACGAGCAGGTGGGCGCCGCATGGGATGCGCCGTTCGGGCGCGGTCGTCCCGGCTGGCACCTCGAGTGCTCGGCCATGTCGCTCGACGAGATCGGCCGCCGTTTCGGCGTGCGGACGCTCGATATCCACGCCGGGGGCGTGGACCTGATCTTCCCCCATCACGAGGACGAGATCGCGCAGTCGGAAGCTGTGACGGGGGAGCCGTTCGCGCGCTACTGGGTACACGGGGCGTTCATGCAGGTGGGCGGCACCAAGATGTCCAAGCGCTTCGGCAACTTCCTCACGGTGCGGGACCTGCAGGAGGAAGGCGTGGACGCCGGCACGTTTCGCCTGCTCGTGTTCCAGACTCACTATCGCAAGGAGCTGGACTACAACGACGCGGCGCTGGCGTCGGCGCGGGACGGCTCGCGACGGCTGGACATCTTCCGGGACCGCTTGCGCACCGCCGGGGGGCTGCAGGAGGACCAACCGTTCCGCGCGCTCGCCGAGACGCTGAAGACGCGGGTGACCGAGGCGCTGGACGACGACCTCAACGCCCCACGGGCCGTGGCGGCACTGTTCGATTTCGTGACCGAAGGCAACCGGCTGCTCGACGCCGGAGCGCGGCCGGGAGCGCACGTGCTGGCCGCCTGGCGATGGGTCGACGAGGTGCTGGATCTGTGCCCGTCACGGCCCCCAGCGGACGACGAGCTGGTCCGGTGGGTCGAGGAGCGCCTTGCCGCCCGCGCGCGGGCGCGTGCGGCGCGGGATTTCCAGGAGGCCGACCGGATCCGGGAGGAGCTGCGCGCCCGGGGCGTCGAGATCGAGGACACCCCGGGCGGGACGAAGTGGCGGCGGGCCTAGGCTAGAGTCCCGGCATGTTCATGACGGGCCGCCAGGCGAATTGCGCCACGATGATGCCGATCACGAAGTACAACACGATCGCGACCAGGATCACGACCACCGTATAGCCCACCGCCTTGTCCTGCGGCGCCTTCATCACGACCGGCAGGCCCAGGAAGAGCAGATACAGGCTGTAGATGAGCGCGAGCAATCCGAGAATCGCCAATGCGGGAATGAGGCCGAAGATCCCCCCCACCCACGCCGCCGTGGAGGAGTAGGCCGCCGCCTTGAGGGCCTGAACCTGGTTCTTCTGGCCGCCGAACGTCGGGGCAAGGGCGTCGATGATCAGGGCGAGGACGAAGACGCTGACCAGCCCCAGTACGTACGCGATCACCGCGTTGCGAATGCCGAAGCCGATGGGAATGCGCATGGAGCCGGCGAACGGCACGCGCATCCCGAATACCGACCACCCGATGACCGACGCGATCGGCCCGATCGCGGAGAGGGGAATGATGTATCCGGTGTAGAGGCTTCCGACACTCGTCTGCTCGGTGTCGATCACCGGCCACTCCTGCTTCGGTTGGAGCAGGATGTTTTTCGCCCGTTCCATCAGTGCCATTGTCTCGTCTCCGGCTCGGGTGGCTGACGCGTGGTGGTGGATGGCGCCGTTTGCGCCCATGACCTTGCCTCACGCGGGCCCATTCCGCAAGGCATGCCCCTTTACGCCGCCGGCGCGACCCGGCCATCTTCCCGTTTCCGACGAGACCAGGAGTGTGGTGATGCGCCGTATCGGGTTGGTCGCAGTGCTTACAATCCTGTCGGTGCCGTGCCCGGCGCCGGCGCAGGTTCCCCCCGCCGCGAGCGACATGCTGCGGCGGCTGTTCGCCACGCGCGACTTCGCCGGGCAGTCGTTCGGGGGCGGGACGGTCCACTGGATGGGCGGCGGGGCGGCGTTCGCCACGCTCGAGCCGTCGGCGCTCGTCCCCGGCTCCTCCGATCTCGTGCGCTACGAGGCCGCCACCGGCACCCGCAGCATCCTGATCACGGCGCGCCAGTTCATCCCGCCGGGCGCCTCCGAGCCGCTCGACGTCGAGCGCTACGACTTCGGTCCCGGCGACACGTTACTGCTCCTCTTCGCCAACTCGCGCCGCGTCTGGCGACAGAACACGCGCGGCGACTACTGGGTCCTGAATACGAAGAGCGGGGCCCTCCGCCAGATCGGCGGAGCGGGCGTGCCCGAGGCCTCGCTCATGTACGCGAAGTTCTCTCCCTCGGGCGATCGCGTGGCCTACGTGCTGCGCGGCGACATCTACGTCCAGCGGCTGGCGGACGGCACCATCACCCGGCTCACGACCGACGCGGACTCGCTCCACGTCAACGGCATGAGCGACTGGGTGTACGAGGAGGAGTTTGGCCTGCGTGACGGATTCCGCTGGTCCCCCGACGGCGCCAGGATCGCGTTCTGGCGCTTCGACATGACCGGCGTGCGCACGTTCACGCTGATCAACGACACCGATTCGCTGTACCCGTTCACGATCCCGATCCAGTATCCCAAGACGGGAACCCCGAATTCCGCTGTGCGCGCCGGCGTGGTGAGCGCCGACGGCGGTACAACCACCTGGATCTTCCTCCAGGACGACCTGCGCGACAACTACCTACCCTGGATGGAGTGGGCGGGCAACAACGAGCTGCTGCTGCAGCGAATGAACCGGCAGC
>DATDED010000227.1:0-4690 GCA_036523455.1 Gemmatimonadales bacterium | reverse complement strand
CGCCGCTCGATGAGATGTCCCACGGCCCGCATAAAGCCACGGGAGAACCAGAACGGCCGCTCGAGCGTGTGAGCCTCGGCACCCCGCAGAGGAATCGAGCTCCCCATGAGCGCGAACCAGTCGTCCATGAACAAGGAGGCGCGCACGATGGTGTAGGCGAGCGTCCCGTCGCGCAGCAGCCGCTCCACCGCGCGCTTGTGTCGAAAGGTGGGGACCTCGGCATCGTACGGCGTTACCGGAACTGAAGCCAACACGAACCGTTCAACCCCGTGATCTCGGCATGCCTCGATCAAGTCCCGGTATCCGAGGTCGTCGACGTTCGCGAACGTGCCTCCCCCCCGGCGCGGCACCACCGCGCTGGCCGTGGCGAGTACGGTCGTGACGCCTCGGCACGCCGCCGCCAAGCTCTCGGGACTGCGGAGATCTCCGAACGCCAGCTCGACCCCATCGGCTTGCAGGTGTTGAAAGCGCGAGGTGGGACGCACCAAGACCCGCACGGGTCGACCGCGGCGCGACAGCTTGCGCACGAGCGCAGTGCCGAGCTGGCCGGTGGCCCCAACGATGAGGATCATGGATGCAAATGATGACACGGAATTCGTTGCGCTGACAGAGCCCGAGTTTCTCGGCTTTACGGCGTTTTCCCCTCTGTGTATCATCCCTGCGCCTGCCGCCCGCTTTCAGGAGCCCTGATGTCCCGTGTGGACGCCCTGACACAATCGCTCATAGGCAAGAAGGTGGTCATGGCCGGCTCGGGGCTAGTCCTGCTCGGCTTCGTCCTGGGACACATGGTCGGCAACCTCAAGGTCTTTCTGGGGCCGGAGCACTTCAACGCCTACGCCGAAGCACTGCGGACTCTTGGCGCGCCCTTTTTCGGCCGCGGGCAGCTGCTCTGGATCGTGCGGATCTTCCTGATCGTGGCGGTGGGCGCCCACATCTGGGCCGCCTGGGTCGTCACCCGGGCGAGCTGGGCGGCCCGCCCGGCGGGCTACCACGCGCTGCGCCTCGTCGAGACCACCTACGCCGCCCGCACCATGCGCTGGGGCGCGGTGATCATCCTGGCCTTCGTCACCTTTCACCTGCTCGATCTGACCTTCGGGCCGGCGAACCCGGCGTTCATCCCCGGCGACGCCTATCACAACGTGGTCGCCACCTTCCAGCGGGCCCCCGTCGCCATGGGCTATCTCGTCGCGATGGGCACGCTCTGCCTGCACATGTATCACGGCATCTACAGCGGCTTCCAGACGCTGGGGCTCAATCATCCGAAATACAACGCGGCGCGGCGCGGCTTCGCCCTCGTCTTCAGTCTCGTCGTGGCGCTGGGATTCGCCGCGGTACCGCTCGCCGTCCTGACCAGGGCCGTGCGATGACCGTGGAGCTGCGTGCCAAGGTCCCCGACGGGCCGATCGAGCAGAAGTGGGAGCGCCACCGCTTCGAGCTGAAGCTCGTCAACCCCGCCAACAAGCGGAAATACGACGTCATCGTCGTGGGCTCGGGGCTCGCGGGCGCATCGGCCGCCGCCTCGCTCGCCGAGCTCGGCTACCGCGTCTCGTGCTTCTGCTTCCAGGACTCGCCCCGGCGGGCGCACTCCATCGCCGCCCAGGGCGGCATCAACGCCGCCAAGAACTACCAGAACGACGGCGACTCGGTCTGGCGTCTCTTCTACGATACGGTAAAGGGCGGCGACTTCCGCTCGCGTGAGGCGAACGTGTACCGCCTCGCCCAGATCAGCGTGGACATCATCGACCAGTGCGTGGCCCAGGGAGTGCCGTTCGCCCGCGAGTACGGCGGCCTGCTGGCCAACCGGTCCTTCGGCGGCGCGCAGGTCTCGCGCACCTTCTACGCCCGCGGCCAGACGGGCCAGCAGCTGCTGCTGGGCGCTTACCAGGCGCTGTCGCGCCAGATCGGTCTCGGCAACGTCCGCATGTACCCGCGCACCGAGATGCTCGACCTGGTGGTGGTCGACGGCAAGGCCCGCGGCATCGTGGTGCGCGATCTCGTGAGCGGCCAGATCCGCTCCCACCCAGCCCACGCCGTGGTGCTCGCCACCGGCGGCTACGCGAACGTCTACTACCTCTCCACCAACGCCAAGGGCTGCAACGTCACCGCCACCTGGCGCGCGGCGCGGCGCGGGGCGTTCTTCGCCAACCCGTGCTTCACCCAGATCCACCCGACCTGCATCCCGGCGCACGGCGTGCACCAGTCGAAGCTGACCCTGATGAGCGAGTCGCTGCGCAACGACGGCCGCATCTGGGTCCCGAAACAGCAGGGCGATGCCCGCCGGCCGGGCGACATCCCCGTGGGCGAGCGGGACTATTACCTGGAGCGGATGTACCCGAGCTTCGGGAACCTGGTGCCGCGCGACGTCGCGTCGCGCCGCGCCAAGGAGATGTGCGACGCGGGGCACAGCGTCGTGCCCGGCGGGCACGGCGTCTACCTCGATTTCCGCGACGCGATCCAGCGTCTGGGCCAGCCGCTCATCGCCGAGCGCTACGGCAACCTGTTCGAGATGTACGAGCGCATCACCGGGGAGAACCCCTACGAAGTGCCGATGCGCATCTACCCGGCCCCGCACTACACGATGGGCGGGCTGTGGGTGGACTACAACCTGATGTCGAACCTCGAAGGCCTCCACGTGATCGGCGAAGCCAACTTCTCCGATCACGGCGCGAACCGCCTCGGCGCCTCGGCCCTGATGCAGGGCCTGGCCGACGGGTACTTCATCCTCCCCTACACCATCGGCGACTACCTCGCCCGCACCGCGCTGCCCCCGCTGGACGAGGGGCACGCCGCCTTCCAGCAGGTGGAAGCGGAGGTGCGCGAGCGGACCAACCGATTGCTCGGCGTGCAGGGCGCCACGAGCGTGGACGCGTTCCACCGCGATCTGGGCCGCCTGCTCTGGGACCGCTGCGGCATGTCGCGGCGCCGCGAAGGCCTGGAGCAGGCCATCGGCGCCATCCAGGAGCTGCGCGAGCGGTTCTGGACCGACGTCTTCGTGGGCGGGCGGGGCGAGGACCTCAATCAGGCGCTGGAACGCGCCGGCCGCGTGGCGGACTTCATGGAGTTCGCCGAGCTGATGTGCGAGGACGCCCTGCAGCGCGAGGAATCCTGCGGCGGGCATTTCCGCGAGGAGTACCAGACGCCCGACGGCGAGGCGAAGCGCGACGATTCCCGCTTCTCGTACGCGGCCGCCTGGGAGTGGAAAGGCGCGGGCGCCGCCCCACGGCTGCACAAGGAGCCGCTCGCCTTCGAGCACGTCCACCTCGCCCAGCGGAGCTACAAGTGATGCGCCTCGTGCTCCACGTCTGGCGGCAGGCCGGTCCCGAGGTCCCGGGCAAGTTCGTGCGGTACGAGGCGACGGACGTGTCCCCCGACATGTCGTTCCTCGAAATGCTGGACGTCCTGAACGAGACGCTCGTGGCACGCAAGGAAGAGCCGGTGGCGTTCGATCACG
Source organism: Gemmatimonadales bacterium (assembly GCA_036523455.1). Classification (GTDB taxonomy): domain Bacteria; phylum Gemmatimonadota; class Gemmatimonadetes; order Gemmatimonadales; family GWC2-71-9; genus DASTHG01. The sequence goes on along the minus strand of DATDED010000227.1, from coordinate 1,239 downwards.
ACTGCCGCGAGGGGATCTGCGGCTCCTGCGGCCTGGTCATCAACGGCCGGCCGCATGGGCCCCAGCGGGCCACCACCGCCTGCCAGCTCCACATGCGGCACTTCACCGACGGCGCGGAGATCTGGATCGAGCCGTGGCGCGCCCGCGCGTTCCCGGTGCTCAAGGATCTGGTGGTGGACCGCGGCGCGTTCGACCGGATCATCCAGGCCGGCGGCTTCATCACGGCGCGCACCGGCAGCGCGCCCGAGGCCAACGCCGTTCCGGTGCCGAAACGCGACGCCGACCGCGCGATGGATGCCGCGGCGTGCATCGGTTGCGGGGCGTGCGTCGCCGCCTGCCCCAACGCCAGCGCCATGCTATTCGTGGCGGCGAAGGTGTCGCACCTGGGGAGCCTGCCGCAGGGCCAGCCGGAGCGCTACGAGCGCGTGGTCCGGATGGTGGCCACGATGGACGAGGCGGGCTTCGGCGCCTGCACCAACCACGGCGAGTGCATGGCGGCCTGCCCCAAGGAGATTTCGGTGGATTGCATCGCGCAGCTGAACCGCGACGTGCTGCACGCGACGCTGCGGCCGCCGCGCGAAGGCCAGCACTGGAGCGGGGCGGCCTAGAGCTTCACCACCGCCATCGTCTCCTTCACGGCGTTCGCCGACTTCTGGAGCGCGGCCCGCTCGGCGTCGGAAAGCTTCACTTCCAGGATCTGCTCCACCCCGCCCTTCCCCAGCTTGCACGGCACCCCACAGTAGATCCCCGAGAGGCCGTACTCTCCCTCCAGCCACGCCGCGCAGGGCAGGACCCGCTTCTTGTCGAGCACGATCGCCTCGGCCATCTGCACCGCGGCCGCCGAGGGCGCGTAGTAGGCGGAGCCGGTCTTCAGGAAGTTCACGATTTCGGCGCCGCCGTTGCGGGTGCGCGTCACGATCGCCTCGAGCGTCGTCGGGTCCAGCAGCTGGCTCACGGGGATCCCCGAGACGGTGGTGTAGGAGACGAGCGGCACCATCGTGTCGCCGTGGCCGCCCAGTACCATCGCCTGGATGTCTTCGACGGAGACGCCCAGGGCCTCGGCCAGGAAGCTGCGGTAGCGGGCGGTGTCGAGCACGCCGGCCATCCCCACCACGCGCTCGCGCGGAAAGCCGGTGACCTCCTTGGCGACCCAGCACATCACGTCGAGCGGATTGGAGACCATGACGACGATCGCGCGCGGCGCCACCTGCTTGATCTGCTGCGCGACCTGCTTGACGA